>NZ_JBGLYU010000039.1:0-56979 GCF_047304235.1 Variovorax sp. Varisp36 | reverse complement strand
CCCCGCCCGCCCCCGCGCCCCCGCCCCCGCCCCCCCCGCGCCGCCCCCCCCCCCCCCCCCCCCCCCCCCCCCCCCCCCCCCCCCCCCCCCCCCCCGCCGCCCCGACTCCCGCGCGCCCGCGCCCCGCCCCGCCGCCCCCCCCCGCCCCCCCGCGCGCGCCCGCGCGCCCCGGCGCGCGCGCGGGCGGATGGATCGGGTTCGACCGCTTCATGGCGCTCGCGCTGTACGCGCCGGGCCTGGGCTATTACGCCAACACTTCGGCCAAGTTCGGCCACATGCCCTCGTCGGGCAGCGACTTCGTGACGGGGCCCGAGTTGACGCCGATGTTCGGGCAGACCCTGGCGGCGCAGGTGGCGCAGGCACTGGAGAAGACGGGCACCGACACGGTGTGGGAATTCGGCGCAGGCTCGGGGGCGCTCGCGGTTCAACTGCTGCATGCGCTCGACGAGATGGGGCGCAGTGATGTGCGCTATCGCATCGTCGACCTGTCGGGCACGCTGCGCGAGCGGCAGCAGCAGGCGCTGGTGCGCTATGCGGACCGCGTTGAATGGCTCAACGAGCTGCCCGATTCGATGGAAGGCGTGGTGGTCGGCAACGAGGTGCTCGATGCGATGCCCGTGCAACTGCTGGCGCGTGTGGGTGGGCAGTGGTTCGAGCGGGGCGTTGTGCGCAACGCGCAAGGCGACGGCTGGGCCTGGGCCGATCGCGTCACCGAACTGCGGCCGCCAGTCGAGGTGCCCGGCGAGCACGACTACCTGACCGAGATCCATCCGCAGGCGCGGGCCTTCATCGCCACGCTGGCCGACCGGCTCGGCAAGGGCGCGGCCTTTCTCATCGACTACGGTTTTCCCGAGGCCGAGTACTACCACCCGCAGCGCCACATGGGCACCGTGATGTGCCACCGCGCGCACCAGGCCGATGGCGACCCGCTGGCCGACGTGGGCTACAAGGACATCACCGCGCACGTCGACTTCACCGGCATTGCGTTGGCGGGGCAGGACGCGGGGCTCGAAGTGCTGGGCTATACGAGCCAGGCGCGGTTTCTGCTGAACTGCGGGTTGCTGGCTCGGATGGAAGCGGGGTCCGTCGCGGAGCGGGCGATGGCGGCGCGGCTGATCCATGAGCACGAGATGGGGGAGTTGTTCAAGGTGATTGGCTTTGCCGTCGGCGAGGCTTGGGATGCGATGGGGTTTGCCGAAGGGGATCGCAGTCATACGCTTTGAGCGGTTGGCTTGGGTTGTTTTCCGGGGCCGGGACTCGCCCCGGCGGGCGACCTACTTTTCTTTGCTTCGCCAAAGAAAAGTAGGCAAAAGAAAGGCGACCCCACTGTCTGCGACCCTTCGCTTCGCTACGGGCAACCTGCGGTGCTCGCGTTTCGCGGGGTCTCGCAGAACTCGCTTCGCTCAAACAGCTGCGAGCCCTGATCCGCGAAACGCTGCGCTCCTCGGCGCAGCCAGAGGGGAGGGGAACCCTCCCGGGCCTTTGCTTCGCTGGGCCACCAAGCCACCGCAGGCGCAAAGCGCCTGCGGTGGCTTGGTATTGGCTTTTGGTTTTGGTATTGGCTGTTCCGGAGCCGAGCGCAGCGACGGCGCGTTCCAAATCCCTTCTGGCTGCGCCGAGGAGCGCAGACGCAGACAGCAGGGTCGCCTTTTCTTTGCTTACTTTCTTTTGGCGAAGCAAAAGAAAGTGAGTCGCCTGCCGGGGCGAGACCCGGCCCCGGAAAGACATCAGCCCCTCAAAACAAAGTCATAAGCTAGCAACAAAGAGTTCGTTGGCGATCCAAACCCCGCCCCCTACATTCCCGGCATGACTGCCGCCCCCACCAGCGAGGTAAATGCCCCTTCGCAGCACTTCGAAGTGCGCCCTTTCGATGCCCCGGTCGGCGCCGAGGTGGTAGGCCTCGACATCTCGAAGCCCATCAACACCGAAGACTTCATCCGCCTTCACAAGGCCCACCTCGACCACCACGTCCTGGTCTTCCGCGACCAGCAGATCACCCCGCAGGAGCACATCGATTTCAGCCGCCGCTTCGGCCCGCTCGAAATCCACGTGCTGCACCAGTTCCAGCTGAAGAACCACCCCGAGATCCTCATCGTCTCCAACATCAAGGAGAACGGCGAGCCCATCGGCCTCGGCGATGCGGGCGTCTACTGGCATTCCGACATCTCGTACAAGCCCAACCCCAGCCTGGGCTCCCTGCTGCATGCCCAGGAACTGCCGAGCGAAGGCGGCGACACGCTTTTCGCCAACCAGCATCTTGCATGGGAATCGCTGAGCCCCGAGCTGCAGCAGCGCATCCTGCCGCTGAAGGCCGAGCACAGCTACCTCGCCAAGTACGAAGAGTTGCGCGCGAAGAATCCGTGGCGGCCCAAGCTCTCGCAGGCGCAGATCGACCAGGTTGCGCCCGCCGTGCAGCCGGTGGTGCGCACGCACCCTGAGACGGGCCGCAAGGCACTGTTCGTCAGCGAGCATTTCACGACGCGCATCGTCGGCCTGCCCGCGCAGGAAAGCGATGCCCTGCTCGCCGAGCTGTTCGCGCACAGCGTGAAGCCCGAGTTCGTGTACCGCCACAAATGGGCGCCGCACGACCTGGTGTTCTGGGACAACCGCTCGCTGATGCATCTCGCGGCGGGTACGCCCGACCACCTGCGCCGCCGCCTCAACCGCACCACGATCGTCGGCGATACCCCTTTCTGATCTTCTCGTTCCCGGACCGACTTCAATGAACCGCTTCACCCGCAAAGCCGCCGCGCTCGTCGCCGGCCTGGGCCTCCTGGCCGGCAGCCTCGCCGCACACGCCGAGGGCCGGATCCGCATCGCCGAGCAGTTCGGCATCGTCTACCTGCTGCTCAACGTGGCGCAGGAGCAGAAGCTCATCGAGAAGCACGCGAAAGCCGCGGGTGTCGATGCCAAGGTCGAATGGGTCAAGCTCTCCGGCGGCTCGGCGGTGAACGACGCGCTGCTCTCGGGCAACATCGAGATCGCGGGCGCCGGCGTGGGGCCGCTGCTCACGCTCTGGGACCGCACCAAGGGCCGGCAGAACGTGAAGGGCGTGGCCTCGCTGGGCAACTTCCCGTACTACCTGGTGAGCAACAACCCGAACGTGAAGACCATCGCCGACTTCACCGACAAGGACCGCATCGCACTTCCTGCCGTGGGTGTCTCGGTGCAGTCGCGCGTGCTGCAGTTCGCCTCGGCCAGGCTCTGGGGCGACAAGGAGTTCGACAGGCTCGACAGGATCAGCGTGGCGGTGCCGCACCCCGATGCTGCAGCGGCCATCATCAAGGGCGGCACGGAGATCACGGGGCACTTCGGCAATCCGCCGTTCCAGGAGCAGGAGCTCGCGGGCAATCCGAATGCGCACATCGTGCTCAACTCGTACCAGGTGCTGGGCGGTCCGTCGTCTGCAACGGTGCTGTACGCAACGGAGAAATTCCGCAGCGAGAACCCGAAGACGTACAAGGCCTTCGTCGATGCGCTCGACGAGGCGGCGAAGTTCGTCACCGCCAACCCTGAGAAGGCGGCCGACATCTACCTGAAGGTGAGCAACGCCAAGCTCGACCGCGATCTGCTGTTGAAGATCATCAGGAACCCCGAGGTGCAGTTCAAGACCACGCCGCAGAACACCTATCCGCTGGCGGAGTTCATGCACCGAGTGGGCGCGATCAGGAACAAGCCGGCTTCGGTGAAGGACTACTTCTTCGACGATGCGCAGAACGTGTCGGGCAACTGATGAGCGGCACGGCGGCGGTCCTTGATTCGCGGGGTGACTCCCTCTCCCGCGAGCGGGAGAGGGGGCAAGACACTGCCGCGGCACCGGCACTGCTGCGGGTCGACAATGTCAGCCTCGAATACCGCACCCCCCAGCGCCTCGTCCGCGCCACGCACCGCGTGAGCTTCGACGTGCATGCCGCCGACCGCTTCGTGCTGCTCGGTCCCTCGGGCTGCGGCAAGTCCACGCTGCTGAAGGCCGTGGCCGGCTTCATTCCCCCGGTCGAAGGTGAGATCCGCATCGACGGCCGGCGCGTGGCGCAGCCCGGTCCCGACCGCATCGTCGTGTTCCAGGAGTTCGACCAGTTGCCGCCGTGGAAGACCGTCAAGCAGAACGTGATGTTCCCGCTGCTCGCTTCGCGCACGCTGGGCCGGAAGGAGGCCGCGGAACGCGCGCTGCACTATCTAGGCAAGGTCGGCCTGGCGAAGTTCGCCGAGGTGCATCCGCACCAGCTTTCCGGCGGCATGAAGCAGCGCGTGGCCATTGCCCGCGCGCTCGCGATGCAGCCGCGCGTGCTGCTGATGGACGAACCCTTCGCCGCGCTCGATGCGCTCACGCGCCGCAAGATGCAGCAGGAACTGCTCGAGCTGTGGGACGAGGTGCGCTTCACGCTGCTGTTCGTCACCCACTCCATCGAGGAGGCGCTGGTGGTGGGCAACCGCATCGCGCTGCTGTCGCCGCACCCGGGGCGCATGCGCGCCGAGGTCAACAGCCATGGCTTCACACTGGCGAGTGTGGGCGGTGCCGAATTCCAGGGCACGGCGCAGCGGATCCACGACATGCTGTTCGAGGAAGAGGCCGTCGCATGAGTGCCATCGTCCCGCCGGTCCGCCCCGAGTACGTGCGCACGCTGGAGCCCTTCACCGAAGTACCGGTGGAGCGTTCGCTGCCGATGGGCGAGCGCATCTGGTCGCAGGCATGGCTGCGCAAGGGCCTGATCCTCGCCGTCGTCGCCGTGCTCTGGGAGCTCGCGGCCCGCTGGCAGGACAACGACCTGCTGCTGCCCACCTTCACCGCCACGGCAACGGCGCTGTTCGGAGGCCTCGCGAGCGGTGAGCTGATCGAGAAGGTGCGCATCTCGCTGGCCGTTCTGTTGCAGGGCTACCTCGCCGGCGTGCTGCTGGCCTTCGCGCTCACCACGCTCGCGGTGTCGACGCGCGTCGGCCGCGACCTGCTGGACACGCTCACGTCCATGTTCAACCCGCTGCCCGCCATTGCGCTGCTGCCGCTGGCGCTGCTGTGGTTCGGGCTGGGCCGCGGCAGCCTCGTGTTCGTGCTGATCCATTCGGTGCTGTGGCCGTTAGCGCTCAACACCTATGCCGGCTTCCAGGGCGTGCCCGAGACGCTGCGCATGGCGGGGCGCAACTACGGCCTGAAGGGCCTGCCCTACGTGCTACAGATCCTGGTGCCGGCGGCGCTGCCGTCGATCCTGTCGGGGCTGAAGATCGGCTGGGCCTTTGCATGGCGCACGCTGATCGCGGCGGAGTTGGTGTTCGGTGCCTCGTCGGGCAAGGGCGGGCTGGGCTGGTACATCTTCCAGAACCGCAACGAGCTCTACACCGACCGCGTGTTCGCGGGCCTCGCCCTGGTGGTGCTGATCGGCCTGCTGGTCGAGAGCCTGGGCTTCAAGACGCTGGAGCGCCTGACCGTTCGCCGCTGGGGCCAGCAGCGCTAGGGAGCGCGGACGAGGCCCTCTCAGCCGCCGGTCTTCTTCGCGGCCTGCCGCAGCGCGCGCAGCTCGCTGTTGAGAAACTCGTTGGCGTCGCGCACCATGCCATCGGTCAGCTTCACCTTGTAGGCCTGCCCCGTCATCTCCGAGCGCGAGGCGCAGCGCTCGATGAAGTCCTCGGCCGTCACCAGTTCCTTTTTGAAGTAGTCGTACTTCGCCTGCATGTGCTTGGCGGCATCGGCGGCGTTGTATTCGTTGCCGTTGCGCATGAAGACCATGGCCGACATCTTCGAGACGCGCTGGATCAGCGTGTCGATCAGCTTTTCCTCCGTGGCGGAAGGGGTGGCGTGGGCCAGCAGGGCCGAAGCGCCGAGCAGGAAGGCGAGCCACGCGCTTCGCAGCAATCTGGATGAAGTCATTTGTCGTGTTCCCTGGCAATTTCCGGGCCATGCTAGGGCTGGCGCCACTGCCGTGTCAAACCCGGCCCGGCTCGGGTCTAATCGCAGCTTTTGGCACGTTCTCCTCTCTTCCATGAGCTCTTCGACCCCCGATCTCCCGTCGATTGCCCAGGCGCTGGCCGATGCCGCGGCCGCGCAGTCGATGCGCTACTTCCGCACACCGCTGGACATCATCACCAAGGCTGATGAAAGCCCCGTCACGCTGGCCGACCGCGCGGCCGAGACGGCCATGCGCGACATCCTTGGCGCTCGCGTGCCGGCCGACGGCATCTACGGCGAGGAGCATGGCCCCGAGCGGCTCGACGCCGGGCGCATCTGGGTGCTCGACCCCATCGACGGCACGCGCAGCTTCATCACCGGCTCGCCGCTGTGGGGCACGCTGATCGGCGTGCTGGAGGGCGGCCGCGTGGTGCTGGGCATGGTCGACATGCCGGTGCTCGAGGAGCGCTGGATCGGCCACAACCCCAAGGACGGGGGCAAGGGCGCCACGCGCGACGGCCAGCCCGTGCGCGCGAGCGGCTGCACCGACGTGGCCAAGGCCCGCATCGTCACCACCTCGCCCGACATCTTCGCGCCGGCCGACTGGGCCGCCTTCGACAGACTCAGCCGCCAGTGCGCGATGCGCCGCTTCGGTGGCGACTGCTACGGCTACGCCCAGCTGGCGGGCGGCACCATCGACCTCGTGGTCGAAACCGGCCTGCAGCCCTACGACTACCTCGGCCCGGCCGGGCTGATCGAGGCGGCGGGCGGCGTCATCACCGACTGGCAGGGCCAGCCGTTGGGGCTGAAGTCCGACGGGCGGGTGATCGCGGCGGCAACGCCCGAACTCCACCGGCAAGCCATGGCCATTCTCTCGGCCTAGACTGTTGTCCATATGTTCCGCTGGCTGATCGTCGTCGTCCTGGCACTGGTGCTCATGAGCGGGCTGGCCGCCTGGCTGCGCCGCTTCGGCTTCGGACGCCTGCCCGGCGATTTCGAGTTCCGCGCCTTCGGCCGCGAATGGCAACTGCCGATTGCGAGCACGGTGGTGCTCAGCATGATCGCGGCGCTGGTCGCGCGCCTTCTGTAGACAAGAGACAAACAGCAATGAGAGCCTGCGTAGACATCGGCGGCACCAAGGTGGCCGTGAGCCTTTCCGCCTCGAGCGACGCGCCGCTGATCGGCCGCCGCAGCGAGCCCACGGCCAAGACCGGCGACAACGATGCGGTGGCAGTGCAGATCATGCGGATGATCGACGAAGTCTGTGCGCAGCAGGGCATCGATGCGGCGAGCATCGATCGCGTGGGCGTGTCGTCGGCCGGGCCTTTCGAGCTGCGCGACGGCCAGGTCGAACTGGCCACGCCCAACATCTGCGGCGGCATCGCCGGCCCGGCGCGCGGCCTGCCCAACACCTGGATGACCGCGCTGATCGAGGCCCCGCTGGCAAAGCGCTTCGCCCGCGTGCGGGTCGAGAACGACGCCGTGGCCGCGCTGGAGGCCGAGCGCCATTGGGGTGCGCTCCAGGGCGTGGACGATTGCGCCTATGTCACCTGGAGCACCGGCGTCGGCGTCGGCCTGTGCGTGGACGGCCGCGCGTTGCGCGGCAAGAACGGCAACGCCGGCCATGCCGGCCACAGCTTCGTGGTGGACGACGCCAGCGGCGCGCTGTGCGGCTGCGGCAACGTCGGCGACGTCGAAGGGCTGATTGCCGGCAACTCCATCGCGCGGCGCTTCGGCCAGCCTGCGGCCGATCTTTTCAGTTCGGCTGCGGGTGGCGAGCGGCATTCGCTCGAGATCGTCGATGCGCTGTGCCGCGTGATGGGCCGCATGCTCTACAACCTGATCGCCACGCTCGACCTGCAGCGCATCAGCCTGGGCGGCAGCGTGTTCTGGCACCACCGCGACTTTCTGCTGCCGAGGCTGCAGGCACAGGTCGACGGCAAGCTGCCGCCGCTCACGCACGGCGTGCGCCTCGTGCCTGCCGGCCTGGGCGACAAGGTCGGCGACTACGCGGCGCTGGCGCTGCTCGACTGAACGGCCACGCGCGCCGGCGAAACCAATGACCCAGCTGCCCCGCCGCCGCTCCTATGCCTACCTGCTGTGGCTGGTGGGCGGCTTCATCGGGGCGCATCGCTTCTATTTGGGGAGCTACCTGGGCGGCGCGGCGCAGCTGGCGCTGCTGCTGTACGGAATGGCGGGCCTGCCGGGATCGCGTTTCGGCCTGGTGCTCGTCCTGCCGTGGCTGCTGTTCGACCTCTACTGGATTCACCGGCAGCTGGCGCGGCAGGGTGCGGCCGGGGCCAGGAAGGAAGACGCCGCGGCCCGGCGCAACGTCCGCCGCGCCGCGGCGAGCGACGCCAAGGACTTCGACCTCGCCGCCCTCGCCGAAGCCAGCCGGCTGCAGGAGCGCTTCGTGGCCGCAGCCGAGGCCGACGACTGGGCCGGGGCCGTCGCCATCGGCGAGCAGGTCGTCGCCAGCGCGCGCCGCGTGTTCAAGGGCCCGCACCAGAACCTCGCGATGAGCCTGTGCATGCTGGGGCAGGCCTGCCACCAGCTCGGCGCCCTCGACAAGGCCCGGGCCTGCCTCGAGGAAAGCCTGTCCATCGGCCGCAAGATCGGCATGCCGGCGGAGGACATCGACATCGCCCGCAAGGCACTCGACCTGGCCCTGGCCGACATTGAGGAGCGCAAGGCCCGCGGCGCGGCATCCGATGGCAGGGCGCATTGCTGAAGCTGCTCGAAGACCGCGAGGCGCGCTACCGCGACGCGCTGGCCCAGGGCGACCTGCCGAGTGCCGAGAAGCTCTGTGCCGAAACCGTCGCCGCCAGCCGCCGGCTGTACGGCGGCCCGCACAAGGCCGTGGTGCTCCACCTGTCCAGCCATGCGGAGCTGTGCCGCCGGCTGCACTGGAACGACGAGGCGCAGGCCGCGGCCGACGAGGCGCTGGCCATGGCCGGGCAGCTCGGCCTCGACGACAGCTGGCGGCGCGGGCCGACCAACACCCTTGCGCTGCTGCACGCCGCGGCCGGGCGCTCCGACGAGGCCGAGACGCTCTACAAGAAGACCATCGCCATGGCGGTTGCCGAGGCCCGGGGCGGCTCCAGCGACGGTGTGGTGCGCGCCTTCAACAACCTCGCGTTCCTCTACGCCGACTCTGGCCAGGACGAGAAGGCGGAGCTCTGCTACGCGCGCGCCCTCGTGCACCTCGACAAGCTCCCGCCGGGCGAAGGCGATGCCGAACTGCATTCCGACATGCTCAACAACTTCGCCGGCCTTTACATGGCGCGGCGCGACTTCGTCCGGGCCCGTGAACTGTTCGAGCGTTCGCTCGACATCCAGCAGCGCGACTGCCGCGGCATCTCCCCGGCGGCCGCCACCGCCCACAACGACCTGGGGCTGATCGCGCAGGAAGAGGGCGACCTGCGCCAGGCGCTGGTGCACTTCAAGCGCACGCTGCTGCTCAACCAGATCTGCTCGCCCGACCACTTCAGGAACATCGACAACGCGCAGCGCAACATCGACAGCGTGAGCATGGCGCTCGCGGCCGTCGCACGCGCCGCACGCATGGAGCCCAGCACTTGAGCATCGGCGCTGCCTTCTACGCCCTCGACCGCTACCGGCTGCGCGCGCTGGTGATCGATCCGTCCACCGTGTCGGACTTCCTGCACTCGCCCGCCGAGCAGGGCGGTCCGCACGACAGCCAGACGGTGGAACAGGCCTGGGACGTGGTACGCACGCTGATGCCCGAGGCGGTGGATGGCGAAGAGCTCGAAGGCACCGACGGCCTGGGCTGCATCTATCTCACGGCGGCCCACGTGGAGCGCGCGGCGGCGCGGCTCGCGCAGTGCGACGTGGCGGAACTGATGGGCCGTTTCATGGGCGAGCCGGCAAAGTTCGCCGAGCTCTACTGGGCCAGGGTCTGGCAGGACGGCACACAGGATCTCGCGGGCTTCATGGAAGGCGTGAAGCGATTCTTTGCAGCCGCGGCCGCTAGGCGCGACGCGGTCGTCTTCTACATCGTCTGAATCGCAGCTAGCCCGGCGGCCGCACGGCCGCCACGATCTCGCCCAGCCGCCTCAGCCCCGCATCCACCGCCTTCGAATATGGCCAGCCGCAGTTGAGGCGCAGGTAGTTGTCGAAGCGCCCCGAGTTCGAGAACTGCGCGCCCGGCGCCACCAGCACGTGCTCGCGCAGCGCGGCTTCGAACACGTCCACCGACGAGCGCTGCGCCGGCAGCTCGACCCACAGCTGCAGCCCGCCGCGCGGCAGGTTCAGCCGCGTGCCGGCCGGAAAATATCTGGCGATGGCGTCCGCCGTCTGGTCGCGCTGCACGTGCAGCCGCTCGCGCAGCCGGCGCAGGTGGCGGTCGTAGGCACCGCTGGCGATGAACTCGCCCGCCGCGATCTGCGCCAGCGCCTCGTTGTTGCGGGTCTGCGCGTACTTGAGCATTTCCACCTGCGCATGCCAGCGTCCGGCGGTGATCCAGCCCAGCCGCAGCCCCGGCGCCAGTACCTTGTGCAGCGAGGCGCAATAGATCACGTTGCCCGTGCGGTCCCACGACTTCATGGCGCGCAGCGGCGTGTCGCTTTCCACAAGGTCGCTGTAGGTGTCGTCCTCGACCAGCGCAATGCCATGGCTCTCGCACAGGTGCACCAGCCGCTGCTTGTGGGCGTCGGGCATCACGCTGCCGATGGGGTTCTGCAGGTGCGGCACCACCACCACGGCCTTGATGTCGTCGTAGGTGTGGATGGCGAGGTCGAGCGCCTCGAGGGAGATGCCGGTCTGAGGGCTGGTCGGGATCTCCAGCGCGCGCAGCCCCAGGCTTTCGAGCACCTGCAGCAGTCCGTAGAAGGTGGGCGACTCCACGGCCACCGTATCGCCCGGCTTGGCGATCGCGCGCAGTGCGAGGTTCAGCGCCTCGATGCAGCCGTTGGTGATGAGCACTTCGTCGGGCGACACCGTCATGCCGACGCGCAGGTTGCGCTGCGCCAGCGCCTCGCGGAACTGCTCGTGGCCTTTCTGCGACGAGGCGGTGGTCAGCAGCTCGGGCCGCTGGCGCAGCGCGCGCGTCATCGAGTTGCGCAGCGCCTCGGCCGGATAGAGCTCGGGGGCTGCGCGGGCGATGGCGAAGTTGAGCTTCACGCCCGTGTGCCGGCCGCGCGCCATGAAGTTGGCCATGCGCGCCCGCATGCTGACGAACTGCGCCGGGTCGGGCGCCACGCCAGCCACCGGCTCTTCCATCGGCGCGATGGCCAGCCGCTGCGGCCGCCGCACGAAATACCCCGAGCGGTCGCGTGCCTCGACCCAGCCGTCGCTCTCCATCGCGCGGCAGACCTGCAGCGCGGTCGACAGGCTGATGTCGTGCAGCCGCATCAGGCTGCGCAGCGACGGCATCTTGTCGCCCTGCTTGAGCGAACCAATGTGGATCGCGTCCACGTAGTGCGCGGAGAGCTGGCGGTAGAGCGGTAGCGAGTCCATGGCGTCGATGTTCCCCGCGCCGGGCATCCGAAAACAGATGCAGTTGCTCGGGAAAACGACCATAACAGATGCGTTCACAGCGGGCTGTTCCGGTCGCAATAGCCGTGGCGTGTGCCTGTTTTTTGAGTGGCCGGATTTCTACGATCGATACCCGAATCACCGCTTTTCAAGGCACGCCATGATCACCACGCTCACCTCCGCACCTGCCTCCGTCATCCTGGAGCCGGGCCAGTCCCTGCGTACCGCCGTCGATGCCGGCACGTGGCTGCAGGTGGCCGAGGGCCGGGTGCGCGTGGTGTCCCCGCCCGGGTGGTTCGGCGAGACGGTGTTCATGGCGCAGGCGGTGCTGAACGAGGGCGATATGCATCACCTGGCGCATGGCGGCTGGATCGAGGTGTCTGCGCTGGCGACGGCGCATCTGCGGATTCATGCGCCGGCGGCGGGGCTGGTTTCAGGACCCGAACAGGGCCGGCCGGTGATGCGTTTCGTGCGCTTGCTCACTGGCTGGTGAGCGTCTCATTCCGTGGCGCGTGCGAAGGACGCCCATCAACGACTGCTCAGTCCAATGCTCACCCCGTCGGCGTGAGCGCGCCCCGAACTGAACTGAACAGACAGTTTCAGCGCTCGCTCGCAGCCTCCCGCAGCGCATCGAGAAAGCTCCGGCGCCACCAATGGATGTCCTGCTCGCGAATGCGAGACAGCAGCTTCTGGTGCCGTTCGCGCCGCTCCTCCAACGGCATCTGCAGCGCCTGCTGCACCGTCTCGGCCGTGCCATGGGTGTCGTACGGATTCACCAGCAGCGCTTCCTTCAGCTGCTCGGCCGCGCCGGCAAAGCGCGACAGCACCAGCACGCCCGGGTCGGCCGGGTCCTGCGCCGCGATGTATTCCTTGGCCACGAGGTTCATGCCGTCGCGCAGCGGCGTCACCAGCCCGACGGCCGCCGCGCGGCACAGCCCCGGCACGCGCTTGCGCGCCACCATGCGGTGGATGTAGCGCACCGGCATCCAGTCGAGCTCGCCGTAGTCGCCGTTGATGGCGCCGCACAGCGATTCGAGCTCGCGCCGGATGTCGCCGTACGCATCGACCGTCTCGCGCGTGGGCGAGGCGATCTGGATCAGCGTCGCGCTGCGCCGGTTCTCGGGGTAGTTGGCCAGCAGCTCGCGGAATGCGCGCACGCGCTGCGGAATGCCCTTGGAGTAGTCGAGCCGGTCGATGCCCAGCAACAGCCGGCGGCTCGAGTACTCGCGCTTCATGGTCTCGTACATGTCGCGCGACTCCTTCGCGTGCGTGAGCGCCGCGAACTCGTCGACGTCGATGCCGATCGGGAAGGCGTTGCTGCGCACCGTCTGCCCGTAGGCGCGGTACATGTCGTTGCCCAGGTACTCGCCGTGGGCCTCGTTGCGCACGTAGTGCTCGAAGTGCTGCACGTCCTGCTGCGCCTGGAAGCCGATCAGGTCGTAGGAGAACAGCGAGCGCATCAGCCACGCATGCTGCGGAATGGCCGCGGTAATGATCTGCGGGGGCAGCGGAATGTGCAGGAAGAATCCGATGCGCTGCCTGCAGCCCATGGCGCGCAGATCGGCCGCCAGCGGGATCAGGTGGTAGTCGTGCACCCAGATGATGTCGTCGTCCCTCAGCAGCGGCAGCAGCTTGCGCGCGAACAGCTGGTTCACGCGCCGATAGCCGCCGATGAAGCCGGCCTCGAAGTGCGCCAGGTCCAGGCGGTTGTGGAACACCGGCCACAGCACGTCGTTGCTGTAGCCGAGGTAGTAGCTGTCGTGGTCCTCGCGGCTCAGGTCGATGGTGGCGAGCGTGACATTGCCGGCCTGCTGCCTGTGCAGTTCGCCTTCGCCGGTCGGGCCACCCTCGACGATCTGTCCGCTCCAGCCGAACCACAGGCCGCCGCTTTGCTGCAGGCTCTCGCCGAGCGCCACGGCGAGGCCGCCGGCCGCCGGCTTGCGCGGGTCCGCCACGCGGTTGGAAACGACGACGAGTCGGCTCATATGCAGGAATCCCAGGGCGCCGACAGGCGCACGGCCGCATTGATGATGCCGACCATCGAATAGGTCTGCGGAAAGTTGCCCCACATCTCGCCGGTGACCGGGTGCGTGTCTTCCGACAGCAGGCCCAGCGGGTTGCGTGCCGCGAGCATGGTCTCGAAGATCTGGCGCGCCTCGGCCTTGCGGCCGATCTTGGCGAGCGCGTCGATGCGCCAGAAGGTGCAGATGTTGAAGGCGGTCTCGGGCTTGCCGAAGTCGTCGGCGGCCTCGTAGCGGCGCATGTAGGGGCCGTCGCACAGCGACTTTTCCATTGCATCCACGGTGGAGATGAAGCGGGGGTCGCGCGCGTCGATCAGGCCGACCTCCACCATCAGCAGGATGCTCGCGTCGAGCTCGTGGCCGCCGAAGCTTTCGGCGAAGGCCTGGCGCTCCTCGCACCACGACTTGGCGAGGATCTCTTCCTTCATGCGCGAGGCATGGCCGTGCCAGTAGGCCGCGCGCTCGGGCAGGTTCAGCGCGCGTGCGATCTTGGAGAGCCGGTCGCAGGCGGCCCAGCTCATCAGCGCCGAGCTGGTGTGCACGCGTGCGCGCGTGCGCAGCTCCCACATGCCGGCGTCGGGCGTGCCGTACACGCGCACCGCCTGCTCGCCCACCGCCTCCAGGTGCGGAAACTCCGCCGCGCCCGCGCGGCTGAGCAGCCGATGGTCGTGGAAGGCCTGTGCCGCGCCGAGCACGATGTTGCCGTACACGTCGTGCTGGAAGTGCTCCTGCGCCTGGTTGCCCACGCGCACCGGACCCATGCCGCGGTAGCCCGGCAGGCCTTCGACGAAGGACTCGGGCAGCTCGCGCTCCAGCCCGATGCCGTACAGCGGCTGGATGTGCTCGCCGTGCGAGCCGATCACCACGTTGCCGAGCCAGCGCAGGTAGTCTTCCATGGTGCCCACTTCGCTCAGCGAATTGAGCGCGCGCACCACGAAGAAGGCGTCGCGCAGCCAGCAGTAGCGGTAGTCCCAATTGCGCTGGCTGCCCGGCGCCTCGGGGATGCTGGTGGTCATGGCGGCCACGATGGCGCCAGTGTCCTCGTACAGCGAGAGCTTGAGCGTGATGGCCGCGCGGATCACCGCCTCCTGGTACTCGAAGGGAATGGCCAGGCGCTTGCTCCAGGTGCGCCAGTAGGAGATGGTTTCCTGCTCGAACTTGCGCGCGGTGTCGGCGATGCCGTCGAGCAGCGTCTCGTCCACGCCGAACATGAAGTTGTATTCGCGCGAGATCACGAAAGGCTGGCGCGCGAGGATGTGCGAGATCGAGGCGTCGGTGTTCAGCCGCAGCGTCACGTCGGGACCGACGTAGCGGATGTGGTTGCTGCCGCGCGTCACCTCCTCCGGCGCCACGGCGCCCCATTGGAAGCGCGGGTCGAGCGACACGCGCACGCGCGGCGCTCCGGCGATCGGCCGCACGCGGCGCACCATCATCAGCGGGCGGAAGTAGCGCGAGCGGCTGTAGAAGCGCGGCGCGAAGTCGGTGATCTCGATGCCCTGGCCCGCGCTGTCGAACAGCTGCGTGCGCAGCACCGCGGTATTGGGTTCGTACCACTGCTTGCTGGAGGCGAAGTCCTCGATCTCGATGGCCCAGGCGCCGGCGTCTTCGCCGGGATGCAGCAGGGCATTGAAGACCGGATCGCCGTCGAAGCGCGGCAGGCAGCACCACACGGCACGGCCGCGCGCGTCGATGAGCGCGCTGTAGGCGCAGTTGCCGATCACGCCCACGTTCAGCGAAGGTTCGGCCGGCGGCGCGAAGCCGCGCGTTCCGGGCGCGGCGGCCGCCTTTGCATCGACGGGGGCCTTGTCGTCGGGACCGGCGGCACCGGCCAGCGCCTCGCCCGCGCGGTCTTCGGGAGCCTCCATCAGTTGTTGCTCGCTCATCGGGGGCTCCTCGGGGGTTCGGTGTTCTTGTTTTCGGGGGCTGTCAGCAGGTCGCGTGCCTGCACCAGCCATTCATAGACGTCGCGCGGCGATTCGAGGCGGTGCAGCGCCAGGCTCGGCCCCGAGCCGACCTTGACGGCGATGCCGCCGCGCGGCTGCACCACGGCAAAGCCGGTTTCGTCGGTGGTGTCATCGCCGAGGAAAACCGGCATGCGGCCCGCGAAGGGCGCTTCGCTCATGAAGGCCTCGATGGCGATGCCCTTGTGCACGCCGGTAGGCTTCACCTCGAAGACGAACTTGCCGTGCATCAGCTCGAGCTGCGGTTCGTGCGCGATGGCGCGCGACATCGCGTCGCGGCACACCGCCTCGAGCTGCGGCGCGAGCCGGTAGTGCAGCGCGATGGCGGCGTGCTTGCGCTCCACCAGCAGGCCTTCGTGCACACGCGCGAGTTCGTTGGCGATGTCGAGGATGGATGCGAGGTCGGGCGCGCGCTGCTCCTGCATATGGCCCTCGGCGTCGCGGCGCTGCACGCCATGCTCGCCGGCCGCGGGCAGGCGCAGCGGGGCCAGGAAGCGGTCGATGGAATCGATCTGGCGGCCCGACACCACGGCGAGCGCGCCGCCGAGCAGGTCGCGCAGATCGCTCAGCAGGGGCACGAGGGCAGGGGGAATTTCGATGGCTTCAGGCGTGGGCGCGAGTCCGACCAGCGTACCGTCGAAGTCGAGAAAGAGGGCTGCGTCCCGGCCTAACGGAGGAGGCAACTGCAAGTTGCTGGAGGACTTTGGCATTGGGAAAAACCATAACACGCGCCATCATGCGCGCGTGTCGGCAAATGCCGAATCTCCCTTTGGCGTCAGCGGGCGGCCGTTTCAGGTTCGTGCCGGCAGCGATGCCGCGACGGCTTCCACCCGCGCCCGGTGAATCGCCTCGCCGATCTTCGGGCCGGTGGCACCCGACTGCTGCGCAGCCTTCGCCACCGCATCGGTGGCCACTGCCGCCGCCGTTGCCAGCACCGCGAGCAGGCGCTCGCGCTGCGGGTAGGTCGCGTTGCCGAAGCCGGGCCGGCCGCGCGCATCGCACTCGCAGGCCAGCAGCGCCTCGGCGAAGCGTGCGGGCTTGCGGAAAGCATCGCAGCGCTCCAGCAGGCGCACCAGCCCCGTTGCATCGAGTGCGCCGCTGCCGTCGACGTGGCCATGCTCGCGCGCCACCACCTCGGCCAGCTCCCGGATGTCCACCGGCACGCGCCAGCGGTCGCACACCTGCTGGAGCTGCGGTTGTCCAACGCTGCGCATGAGGCAGGCGAAGCGCACCGCCAGCGAGGCCCGCAGGCGCGCACCGGCATCGATGGCCGCCATGGCTTGCGTGCCGGTTTCGATCCCGGGCAGCAGCACGGCCAGCGCGCCGCAGTCGCGCAGCACTTCGAACATGCGCGAGGGACGCGCTTCCATCAGGCCGCGCGACAGCTCCTGCCACACGCGTTCGGGCACCAGCGCATCGGCCTCGCCGGCCGCGACCATCTCGCGCATCAGCGCCATCGTTTCCGGGGCGACGGAGAAGTCGTCGAAGCGGGCCGCGAAACGCGCCACGCGCAGGATGCGCACCGGGTCTTCGCGGAAGGCGTCCGTCACGTGGCGCAGCACCTTGTCGCGCAGGTCGCGCTGGCCGTGGAAAGGGTCGGCGAGCGCGGCGGGCGTGGGGTCGAAGCGGCCGTCGGCGCCCACCAGCTCGGCCGGCAGCGCGATGGCGTTGACGGTCAGGTCGCGGCGCGCGAGGTCTTGTTCCAGCGTGACGTCGGGCGCGGCATGCACGGTGAAGCCGCGGTAGCCCGGGGCGCTCTTGCGCTCGGTGCGGGCCAGCGCGTATTCCTCGCGCGTCTCGGGGTGCAGGAACACCGGAAAGTCGCGCCCCACCGGCAGGTAGCCCCGGGCCACCATTTCTTCGGGCGTCGCGCCGACCACCAGCCAGTCGTGGTCGGACACCGGGCGCTCCAGCAGGCGGTCGCGCAGTGCACCGCCAACGAGAAAAATCTTCATGGGTGCAGTGTAGGGATACTCCCGGGTTCAAAAAATAGAACGGTCGTTCGATAATTTTCGAAGCAAACCGGGTAATCGTTCGTCGACCGGACGAAATGAAGCGGCAGACACAAGCCAGCTCCCGAATCCGCGGAGGGATCTTTCAACCAAAGGAGCAATTCGCATGAAGAAGACGATGTTTGCGCTGGCAACTCTGGGGGCCTTGGCGTCCGGAAGTGCGATGGCGCAACAGGCCGGCAACTGGGTCCTCGGCACGGGCTGGTTCCATCTGTCACCGCAGGATTCCAGCAAGCCGCTGACCGTGACTTCGCCCATTCCGGCCGTGCTGCCCGGCTCCGGCGCGAGCGCCAGCGACTCCGACACCCTCGGCCTCAGCGCCATGTATTTCCTCGACAGCCACTGGGCGGTGGAAGGCGTGTTCGGCGTGCCGCCGAAGTTCAAGCTCGACGGCACCGGCACCCTGGGCCGCGTCGGCCAGCTTGGCGAGGCCCGCCAGTGGAGCCCGACCATCCTGGGCAAGTACTACTTCAACGAGGGCAACGACGCCTTTCGTCCCTATGTCGGCCTGGGCGCCACCTACGTCTGGTACAGCGGCGTCAAGCTGACCTCGAACCTGCAGGGCGCGCTGGCCAGCCAGTTCCACCAGTCGCCGTTTGCGGTCAACACCACGGCCAAGCTCGACAGCTCGTTCGCACCCGTGGTCAACGTCGGCGTGGCCTACCAGTTCGACAAGCACTGGGGCCTCTCGTTCTCGGTGTCGTACATCCCGCTGAAGACCAAGGCCAAGCTGACCACGACCTCGGTCACCGGCCTGCCGGTGGCCACCAGCGAGGCCAGCCTGAAGCTGAACCCCATCGTGACCTACCTCGCGGCCACCTACCGGTTCTGACCTGCCACCTGCCTCCAGGACCTTAGCGCCGGGTGCGGTAGGGCTCTTCGAATGGCAGGAAGTCCTTCTCCGCCAGTGCATCGTCGATCCAGGCCTTGACGCCCGGCAGCGCCTGCACGCGCTCGATGTAGGCCGTGATGTGCGGCGGCACCGGCAAGCCAAAGGTCTTGATGCGCGTGCCGACCGGTGCGAAGTAGGCGTCGGCGATGCCGAACTGGGTGCCGAACAGCATCGGGCCGCCGTGCGCCTCCAGCAGGCCGCTCCACATCTGCACGATGCGCGCGAGGTCGCTGGCGACTTCAGGCACCTCCTTCATCAGCCGCGCACCCACTTCGGGCAGCGAAGCCTCGATGTTCATGCCGCAATGGTTGCGCAGGCCGCCGAAGCCCGAATGCATTTCGGCGCAGACGCTGCGCGCGCGCGCACGGTCGGCCACCGACCGGGGCCAGAGCTGCTTCTCGGGGAAGGCTTCGGCGAGGTATTCGGCGATGGCCAGCGTGTCCCAGACGACGAGTTCGCCGTCCACCAGCACCGGCACCTTGGCCACCGGGTTGAGCGCGCCGATGGTGTGCTTGAACTGCGAGTCGGCATCGAACGAATCGAAGCGCAGCACGACTTCCTCGAATTCGATGCCGGCCTGCTTCATCAGCACCCAGGGCCGCATGGACCACGACGAGTAATTCTTGTTGCCGACATAGAGCTTGCGCATGGGGAGGCCTCCGTTCGTTGCGGTGATTCGGGAAAAGCCTTCGATGCTAGCCGGGCGCTGCCCAGCGATTGATGCCGAACGCGGCGCGAATTGATGCGGGGGCGCCGCGCTCAGCGTTTGCGGGCGTCGCCGCCATCGCCCTTCGGCGGACTGCCCATGCGCTCGATCAGGCTCACGAGGTGCGGCACCAGCGCCAGCACGGCGAGCGCGAGCAGCGCGCTCAATATGGCGGTGGTCTCCCGGCCGAGCCCGCAGGCCATGCCGATGGCGGCCGTCATCCACAGCCCCGCGGCGGTGGTCAGGCCCTGCACATGGCTCTCGTCCTTGCCCTGCTTGAGGATGGTGCCGGCGCAGAGAAAGCCCACGCCCGCCACCAGCCCCTGGATCACGCGGCTCATGTCGGCCGGCACGATGCCGGTCTGCTGCGGGATCAGCACGAACATCGCCGAGCCGATGGCCACCAGCATGTGGGTGCGCACGCCCGCGGCCTTGCCCTGCTGCTCGCGCTCGAAGCCGAGCACGAAGCCCAGTGCGCCCGCGAGCGTGAGGCGCAGCACGATGCGCGTGAGCTGCGCGACGTCGGCCGCGTCCGAGAACTCGGACGCGATGGTGGCGAGGACCTCGTCGCGCCAGCTCATCGGGCGGGCCTCAGGGCAGGTCCTTGTTCGGTTCCGGCTCGGCCGCGTCGCGCGGCCCCACGCGGCCCAGGCGCTCCTTCAGCGACTGCGGCCGGCCGCTGATGATGGCGGCGTAGTTGGTGGTGTTGGCCAGCACCTTCTTCACGTAGTCGCGCGTCTCGGTGAACGGCACGTTCTCGGCCCAGATGGCGGCGTCGAGCACCGGCCCGTTGCGCCAGCTGCGCGGGCGGCCGGGGCCGGCGTTGTAGGCGGCGGCGGCTAGCGCCATCGATCCGTCGAAGTCGTCGAGCGCGAGCTTCAGGTAGTTGGTGCCGATGGTGATGTTGGTCTCGCGGTCGTTGATCTGGCCGGGCGAAAAGTCCGACATGCCGATCTTGCGGGCCGTCCAGCGCGCGGTGGCGGGCATGACCTGCATCAGGCCCGAGGCGCCGACGCCGGAGCGTGCATCCATGATGAAGCGGCTTTCCTGGCGGATCAGGCCGTAGACGTAGGCCGGGTCGAGGCCGATGTCCTGGGCCTTGCGCAGCACCGTGTCGTGGAAGGGCATCGGGAAGCGCTGCTCCACGTCGACCACGCCCTTGGTGCGCTCGCTGGTGTTGATGCAGCGGTCCCACACCTCGCGCTGGCAGGCGAAGTCGGCCGCGGCCAGCAGCGCGCGGTCGTCCATGCCGCCCTTGTCGTGCAGGTTGGTGGCGTAGTTCCACTCGCGCGTGCCTTCGGGGCGCAGGCCCATCGCGATGGCGTAGAGGCCGCGGGCGAGCGCCGGGTTGTTGCGCGCGGCGGCCTTTTCCTCGGGCGTGAGCGGGGCGGGGCGCGTGGGCACCATGGTGCGCTGGCCCAGCTCTTCGAGCGCCAGCATTTCGTAGAAGCCGCGCGAGCCGGCGATGCTCTGGTAGAGCTCGCGGGCTTGGGCGCGGCGTTCGTCGCCGCCGACGCCGGCCAGGGCGCGGGCTTTCCAGTAGACCCAGGTCGGGTCGAGCTGGGCGGTTTCGCTCATGGCGTCGATGGCGGGCGCCACCTCTTTCCACTGGCCCGCACGCAGGGCGGCGCGCACGCGCCAGCCGAGCATGTCGTCGGACAGGTCGCCGTTCTTCGTGACGTTGGCGAAATAGCTGCCGGCCTGCGGCCAGAGCTTGATGGCGGCGGCGCGGCCGATGGTTCCCCAGAGCCAGTTGCGCTCTTCGGCGGAGAGCATCGGGCCCCACTTGCTGTCGAGCTGCGAGGCGGCCAGTTCGGGATCGGCAATGGCGACCTTGATGAGCGCCAGCACCACCAGCTCCTTGCGCGACTTGGCTGCCACGAAGGCGCGGCCGGTCAGGAACTTGGCCGAGCTGGCGTTGAGCTCGTCGAACAGCGGCAGCGCATCGGGCGCGGCGATGGTGACGGCGGCGCGCGCGGCCTGCGGGCGGTTGGCCTCGATGGCCAGGCGGGCCTTTTTCCAGACGTCGTTGGTCGACATCAGGCGGGCGGCGACCATGCGGTCTGCGGCGGTGAGGCAGCCGTCGTCCAGGTCTTTCTGGGCGAGCCAGCTGCGACGCACCTCGTCGGCCTGCGCCTGCGTGGCGGTGCCGCTGCGCAGCGTGTCGACCAGGACTGCGTAGCAACGCACCTGTGCATCGTCGCCCATGCGGAAGCCGTCGAGCGAGGCGGAGAAGTTGTCCCAGTCGCGGCGCTGGCCGGTGAGCAGCAGCCAGTCGTTGCGCAGGCGGTCTTCCTGGTAGGTGCCGGGGTAGCGCGCGAAGAAGTCCTGCACTTCGTTGGGGGCGGCTTCCTGCAGGCGTGCCTTGAGTTCCCAGTAGGCGGCCCAGGGTTCCAGCGCATGGCCTCGGGCTTGCGGCAGCAGGGCGGCCAGGCGGGCTTTGTCGCCGCGCTGGAAGGCCTGCTTCATCTGGATCAGCACGTCGTCGTTGGTGTTGCCGTTCTGTGCCGCCGCGGGCTGCTGCGAGAGCAACGCGGCGAGGGCCAGGACAGCGGAAAAAACGAGTGCGGGGGTTGTGTTGCGCGGGTAGGCGCGCTTGGGTGCCAAAATGCTTGGGAACTGCATCGGGGGATTATGGACAAGTCAAAGGATGCCGGCACTTCGGCGACGGCGAGTTTTCTGAAGGATCAGCTGCGCAAGGCATTGATCGCACAACGCCTGGCCATGCCGGACCGGCTGACACGCGCAGACCTGCTGCAGCGCGTGATGCGCATCTGGCTGGTGGGCCGGCCCGACACCGTGATCGGCGCCTACTGGCCGATCAAGGGCGAGTTCGATCCGCTGCCCGCGCTACATCGATGGAAGGAAGACGGCGAGCTGATGGAGGAGGCGCAGCGTCGCCGCATCGGACTGCCGGTGATCGACAAGGTCCACAAGACGCTGACCTTCCATGCCTGGTACCCGGGCTGCCAGATGGAAGAAGACGCCTACGGCATTCCCAAGCCCAAGGACACCGAGCTGATCGTGCCGACCCTGTTGTTCGTGCCCTGCGTGGGCTACAGCGCGGGCGGCTACCGGCTGGGCTATGGCGGCGGTTTCTACGACCGCACGCTGGCCGCGCTGGAGCCGCGGCCGTTCACGGTGGGGCTGGGGTTCACCCACGGCTTCCTTGAAGACTTCGAGCCAGAGGCGCACGACCTGCCGCTCGACGCGATCCTCAACGACAACGGCGTCGTCTGGCCAACGAGCTGAGCGGCTCGGTCAGTCGATGTTGTCGACGGTGTCCGGATCGGGCACCTCGCCGATGGTTTCGCGCGTGGTCACGGCCTGCAGCTGCAGCCAGTCGCAGAAGGCCCTGATCTCCGGGCGAAGCGCATTGCGCGGCCCGGCGATGAGCCAGTAGGACATCGGCGAGTCCATGCGGTGCTGCGGCAGCACCTCCACCAGGTCGCCGTTGGCCAGGCTCTCGGCAATCAGCGAACTGCGCGCCAGCGTCACGCCCTGGCCGGTGAGCGCGGCCTGCACCATCTGGTAGGCGTAGTTGAAATAGAGCCAGCGCTTGGGCTGTGCGCGCTCCAGCCCGTTCACCTCGAACCAGCGGCGCCAGGTCAGCCACTCCAGGTGCGTGCGGTGCGCGTCGCCGGCCTCGATCAGCGTGAACCGGGTGATGTCCGCGGGCGTCTTGATGGGCGGGTTGCTCTTCAGCAGCCAGGGGCTGGCCACGGGCGTCAGCGTTTCGCCGAACAGGCGCACGGCGCCGGCGGGCATGCTTTCACGCGGGCCGTAGCGCAGGGCGATGTCCACGTCTGCCACTTCGAGGTCGACCGCGACGTCGCTGGCGTCTATGCGGATGTCGATCTCGGGGTTGTCGCGCTGGAAGGCCTCCAGCCGCGGGATCAGCCACATCGAGGCGAACGAGGCAAAGGTGGTCAGCGACACGCTCTGGCGTCCCGCGCTCTGGCGGATCTGGCGCACGGCCATGTCGATGCGCGGCAGCGACTGCTGCACCGCCAGCAGCAGCAGGGCGCCGGCGCTCGTGAGCTCCACCGCGCGCGTATGGCGCAGGAACAGGGCCACGCCCACCTCTTCCTCGAGCGATTGGATCTGGCGGCTCACGGCCGACTGGGTCAGCGCCATTTCTTCCGCTGCGGCGCGGAAGTTCAGGTGCCGGGCCACCGCCTCGAAGGCGCGCAGGTGCCCGGCGGAGATCGGGCGGGAGCGCAAATGGGTCTGCGAATGTTGCATGGGTATGACTTTGGAGGGCGAGTCGGCGTCCAGGTCGATTGATGCTGAACACGCATCAGTAGGCTAACTCGTTTTCATTGGACCGCCAACGCCGTAGAAACGATCATTCATTCCCGAACTGCGCTATTGCCTCTTTCTGTCAAGCGCTTCGGCAAAGCCCAAGGAGTTACACCATGTCCACCGCTGTCTGCACCACCGAATCGTTCTCGCCCCTGTCCGTTCCTGCCCGCGCCGCCGCCGTTCCGCCGGCCGTGCGCCGTGGCGCCTGGCAGATCGCGCCCGGCGAGGCGATGAGCCTGAAGGCACGGTCGGCCAGCATCCTGCGGGTCAAGCAGGGCCGGGTGTGGATCACGCCCGACGCCACGCTGCGCAATCCTAGCGAAGACCTGGTGCTCGCACCCGGCGAATCGCTGACGGTGGCCGCGGGCCAGCGCATCGTGATGGAGGCGTGGGACGGCTACGGCGCGACCTACAGCTGGGACAACGCCTGATCGACCGCCCGCCTCCAGGAGCTGAAAAAGCGGCCTTCCGGCCGCTTTTCTCTTTTTGGGGAACCGGCCGCTCCATTCAGCAGTTGATGTCGAAGCTGGGCCGCAGGTCCAGGAAGTGCCGAAGGGCCGCCTCGCCGTCCAGCACGTGCACGCCGGCCATCAGGTCGAGGCCCTCGCATTCGGCCAGCCCCATGCCGAAGCCGCTGTAGCGGCGGGCCTCCAGGGGGGCCTCGTAGAGCACCCTGACGTCGACATGGCGCGGATCCTTCTCGATCTGCCGCATCAGCATGTCGACGGCCTCGCGCGGGCCTTCCAGGTGCTGGCAGAAACGCAGGCCGTCGAACACCAGCAGCCCCGTGATGCCGCGCTCCGCGTTGCGCGCGCGTGCCTGGGAAGTGATCGACCCCACGGTAGCCGGGGACTGGTCCTGGGCCAGCGTGCTGCAGTAAAGGACCTCGTGGAGCGGGAGTTTCTGCGGTTGTTCGTCTGTCATGCGTCTGGTGAGGGGAGGACGTGCGCAGTGTAGGAAAGCCGGGGACGCCGCGAAATGTCAAAAGACACAGGCGAACGGCCTATAGTGAAGCGTGAAATTCGAGGACTACCCCGTTGCCGCGTCGCCTCCCCAGGGCATGAATCCGTGCGACCAGTGCGTATTGCGCCGCCTCGATGCGTTCCTGCCGGTCTCGGGCGAAGAACTCGCGACCATCCAGGCGTTTCGCGTCGGCTCCCGGCGGGTGGAAGCCGGCAGCTCGATCATCGACGAGCACCGGCGCAGCCCGCAGCTCTTCACCCTCTATTCGGGCTGGGCCTTTCGCTACAAGACCTTGAGCGACGGCCGGCGGCAGATACTGAGCTTCCTGCTGCCCGGCGACTTCCTCGGTCTGCAGGACGAGTTCGCCGACGGCCACACGCACGGCGTGGAGGCGGTGACCGACGTCACGCTGTGCGCGTTCTCGCGCGAGCGGCTCTGGGAGCTGTTCCATGCCCAGCCCAAGCTCGGCTACGACATCACCTGGCTGGTGGCGGGCGAAGAAAAGATGGTCGACGACAGCCTCGTCACCTCGGGGCGGCGCAACGCCGCCGAGCGCGTGGCCATGCTGCTGATGCACCTGTACCGCCGCGCGGAACGCGTGGGCATGGTGCGCGACGGCTGGGTCGAGTTTCCGTTCAACCAGCAGCACATCGCCGACGCGCTCGGGCTCTCGCTGGTGCACACCAACAAGACGCTGCGGCGGCTGCAGCGCCTGGGGTTCTACAAGATCGACGCCGGCTGGCTGCGCATCATGGAGCCGCATGCGCTGGAAAAGCTGGGCGACTACTTCGAGCGCCCGATGCGTCCCACGCCCTTGATCTGAGGAGGCAGGCCCTTCAGCGCGTGGCCGTCAGCTGGCGCAGGTCTTCCTGGTAGGCCTGCAGCCGGCGCACCGCCTGCGCGCGCTGGCTGGCGGTGGTGCTGTTGTGCAGCGCCGCCGTGTTGCGGCAGCCTTCCTGCAGCAGCGCCTGCTGCTGGTCGCGCCAGGGTCCGGGCGGCGGCTCAGCGATGCGCTGGATGTAGTCGTGCAGCGCGGCGCGCGCCTCGGCGGGCGATGGCTTGCCGGCGACGAAGCCGCGCAGCACCGCCAGTGCGTCCTGCTGGCGCCTGCGGCGCTCGGCATCCGTCAGCCGCGGGTCGAACACCGACTGCGCCGCCTGCTGCTTCAGCAGGTCGCGCTGCTCGTCGGTGAGCCGGCCATAGAAATCCTCGGCCCGGTCGAGGGCCCGGTCGTAGCGCTTTTCCTGCACCTGCGCCGGAGTGCGCTCGAGCCAGCCCTTGCGGTATTCGGCGTTGACCTTCGCGTACTTGCGTTCCAGCTGCTGCAGCTGGGACTCGCTCAGGCTGAGCGCCAGTTCGGTACCAGCGGGCTCGGCGCGCTCGGTCACGGCCAGCAGGCGCTCGCGGATGCGGTCGGTCATGGCGCATACCTGTGCCGGCGTCACCTCGCCCGGCGCCAGCGCCTGCGCCTCCTGCAGCAGCGAGGCGATGCGCGGCAGCTCGTTCTGCCGGTGCCAGGCCAGCAACTGCTCGAGTTCGTCGCGCACCTTCGGAGTCTGCGCACCGTTGAAGTCCAGGTAGGCGTCGAGCCGCCAGTAGCTCACCGTGGGCAGGTTGTTGTAGGCCAGCTTGATCGCGCTGCAGGCGCCCAGGGCGGCGGCGGCAAGCAGCACGCCGATAATCCGCGCCACTGCAGCGCAACGAAATCGGGAAGAAAAACGCATGAATCAAACTCCGCAACAAGACAACCAGGGGCCGGTCGACATCGTCATCATGGCCGCCGGCAAGGGCACGCGCATGAAAAGCAGGCTGCCCAAAGTGTTGCATCGATTGGGTGGCCGCGCCCTGCTGGCGCATGTGGCGGGCACCGCCGCGCGAATCGGTGCGCGCAGCGTGGTGGTTGTCACCGGGCACGGCGCGGCCGAAGTCGAGGCTTCGCTGGACAGCGGCATCCCTGGTGCCACGCTGCGCTTCGCGCGCCAGGAGCCGCAGCTCGGCACCGGCCACGCGGTGCAGCAGGCCGCGCCGCTGCTGCCGGACGACGGCACGGTGGTCGTGCTGTCGGGCGACGTGCCGCTGATCGGCGAGAACACGCTGCGTGCGCTCATCGCGGCCAGCGGGGGACAGCGGCTCGCGCTGCTGACCATCGAATTCGACGACCCGAGCGGCTACGGACGCGTCATCCGCGCGGCGGGCGGTGGCGAGGTCACTGCCATCGTCGAGCACAAGGACGCAAGCGAAGCGCAGCGTGCCGTGCGCGAGATCTACAGCGGCGTAATGGCAGTGCCCGCGCGCCTGCTCAAGGGCTGGCTCGCGCGGCTGGACAACAGGAACGCGCAGGGCGAGTACTACCTGACCGACGTGGTGAAGTTCGCCGCCGCCGACGGCGTGCCCGTGGTCGCGCACGTCACCGCCGATGCCCTTCAGGTGGCCGGCATCAACAGCCCCGCCCAGCTCGCGGCGCTCGAACGTGCCTGGCAGCTGCGCCAGGCCAACGCGCTGATGGAGCAGGGCGTGCGCCTGGCCGACCCGGCGCGCTTCGACCTGCGCGGCACGCTCGAATGCGCGGGCGACGTGGAGATCGACGTCAACTGCATCTTCGAAGGCGTGGTGTCGCTGGGCGAGGGCGTGCGCATCGGTGCCAACTGCGTGATTGCCAATGCGCGCATCGAGGCCGGTGCAGTGATCCACCCGTTCACCCACGTCGACGGCGAGAAGGCCGGCGTGACGGTGGGTGCGGGCGCACTCGTCGGCCCCTTCGCGCGGCTGCGTCCCGGCGCGCAACTGGGCGCGGAGGTCCACATCGGCAACTTCGTCGAGGTCAAGAACTCGACGCTGGCCCCCGGCGCCAAGGCCAACCACCTGGCGTACCTGGGCGACGCCACCGTGGGCGAGCGCGTCAACTACGGCGCGGGCAGCATCACCGCCAACTATGACGGCGCCAACAAGCACCGCACCGTGATCGGCGACGACGTGCACGTGGGCAGCAACTGCGTGCTGGTGGCGCCGGTCACCATCGGCGCGGGCGGCACCATCGGCGGTGGGTCGACCATCAACAAGTCGACCGAGCCTGGCGCGCTGACCGTGGCGCGCGGCAAGCAGGTCAGTTTCCCGAACTGGAAGCGCCCGCAAAAAAAACCGAAGGCCTGATCGCCTTCTTCCTCATGCCCGGGGTGCCAGCGGCACCTTGGGCTCGAACTTGGCGCGCTTGAGGCTGAAGAAGGCCTTGACGTTGCGCACGTTCGCATCGGCCGTGAACAGGCGCTGCGTGAGCGCGCCGTAGTCCGGCATGTCGCGCGCGGCCACCACCAGCACGAAGTCCGGCCCCGGCGACACGCGCCAGCACTGCTGCACCGCGTCGTCTGCGATCACGCGGGCCTCGAAGGCGTCGAGCGATGCGGCGTCCTGCCGGTCGAGCGAAATCTCGATCACCGCCTGCAGGCCGTGGCCCAGCGCCGCGGCGAGCCGGTCGGGCGACAGCAGCGCGACCTGGCGTTCGATGAGCCCTTGCTCGTGCAGCCGCTGCACCCGGCGCAGGCAGGTGGGCGGCGAGATGCCGGCATCGGCGGCCAGGCGCTGGTTGGTCTGCGAGGCGTCGCGCTGAAGGGCGTCGAGCAGGCGCAGGTCTATTGAATCTAGCGATATTGATTCCATATTCGGTGAAATTATGGAATAAAAATCCATACATGTAATAGCATGAAATAAAAAGTCAAAACTATCGGTATTAAGAAGACATATTTCTTTCTGGCCTGCCTACCATTCAGGCTCCTCTCCATTCAAAAGGCAGCTCACCATGTGCGGCATCGTCGGGGCAGCGTCCCATCGCAACATCGTTCCGGTCCTGGTCCAGGGCCTTCAGCGGCTCGAATACCGCGGCTATGACTCGTGCGGCGTGGCGGTGCATGCCGGCGGCCTGACGCGCGCGCGCACCACCTCGCGCGTGGCTGACCTCGTGGCGCAAGTGCGCGACGACAAAGTCGAAGGCCTCACCGGCATCGCCCACACGCGCTGGGCCACGCACGGTGCGCCGGCGGTGCACAACGCCCACCCGCATTTCAGCCATGGCCCCGGTGCCGATGCGCCGGCCGCGCGCCCAGGCCGCATTGCGCTCGTGCACAACGGCATCATCGAAAACCACGAAGCCCTGCGCGCCACGCTTGAAGCCAGGGGCTACGTGTTCGAGAGCCAGACCGACACCGAGGTCATCGCTCACCTCGTCGACAGCCTCTACGACGGCGACCTGTTCGAAGCCGTGAAGGCCGCCGTGCTGCAGTTGCACGGCGCCTATGCCATCGCCGTGATCTGCCGCGACGAACCGCAGCGCGTGGTCGGCGCACGCGCGGGTTCGCCGCTGATCCTTGGTGCGGGCAAGGACGGCGCAGAGAACTTCCTCGCCAGCGACGCGATGGCCTTGGCCGGCGTGACCGACCAGATCATCTACCTCGAAGAAGGCGATGTGGTCGACGTGCAGCCCGGCAAGTACTGGATCGTCGACAGGAACCACAAGCCCGTGACGCGCGTTGTGCGCACCGTGCAGGCCCATAGCGGCGCGGCCGAGCTCGGCCCCTACCGCCACTACATGCAGAAGGAAATCTTCGAGCAGCCGCGTGCCATCGGCGACACGCTCGAAGGCGTGGAAGGCATCGTGCCCGAGCTGTTCGACGGCGTCGGCCAGGATGGCGCCACGGGCGCCAGCGCCCACCGCGTGTTCCAGGACATCGACAAGATCCTCATCCTCGCCTGCGGCACCAGCTACTACAGCGGCTGCGCCGCCAAGTACTGGCTCGAAGGCATCGCGAAGATTTCCACGCAGGTCGAGATCGCGAGCGAATACCGCTACCGCGACTCCGTGCCCGATCCGAAGACGCTGGTCGTCACCATCAGCCAATCGGGCGAAACCGCCGACACGCTGGCCGCGTTGAAGCATGCGCGCTCATTGGGCATGGAGCAGACGCTGACCATCTGCAACGTGGCCACCAGCGCGATGGTGCGCGAGTGCAAGCTGGCGTACATCACGCGGGCGGGCGTGGAGATCGGCGTGGCGTCGACCAAGGCCTTCACCACGCAGCTCGCGGGCCTGTTCCTGCTCACGCTGGCCATCGCGCAGGCGAAGGACCGGCTGAGCGAAGCCGACGAGGCGCGCTACCTGAAGGAGATGCGCCACCTGCCTGTCGCGCTGCAGTCGGTGCTGGCGCTGGAGCCGCAGATCATCGGCTGGGCCGAGGACTTCGCGCGCAAGGACAACGCGCTGTTCCTGGGCCGCGGGCTGCACTACCCGATCGCGCTCGAAGGCGCGCTCAAGCTCAAGGAAGTGACGTACATCCACGCCGAGGCCTACGCCGCCGGCGAGCTCAAGCACGGCCCGCTCGCGCTGGTGACGAGCGAGATGCCCGTGGTGGCCGTCGCACCGAACGATGCGCTGCTCGAGAAGCTCAAGAGCAACCTGCAGGAAGTGCGCGCGCGCGGCGGCGTGCTCTACGTGCTGGCCGACGGCGACACGAAGATCACGAGCAACGAAGGGCTGCACGTGATCCGCATGCCGGAGCACTACGGCGCGCTCTCGCCGATCCTGCACGTTGTGCCGCTGCAGCTGCTGGCGTATCACACGGCGTGTGCGCGGGGGACGGACGTGGACAAGCCGCGCAACCTGGCGAAGAGCGTGACGGTGGAGTGAGTGCGGGCGAACGCCAGGTGCTTTGCCCGATCACAATAAAGTCGGTCGAGAACAATAGAGTCTGTCGCACTCACAACTCAAACTGAGTTCAAGGGCGCTTTTTCCAGCGGCAGGTTCTTTGCCATTAATGTCCGGGACAGTGCGTTGATGTCTGAGGCAACCCATCGGCGGGGGCAAGCGTTGGCGGTATGGGGTACCCGGATCGATCACCAGCGAGAGCACGCGACCGAATTAACTGAAGCCCATGCCCAGATACGTTTCCGGCCCTTTCCGCCGCTCGAGAGCCGCGCCACTCGCCGTGCTGTGGAGCGCGATCGCGGCGCTGTGCATCGGTTGCGCCGCCAGCCGCACCGAGCCTGATCCCTCGCCGCCGCACGACACGCTGCGGCAGATGGCCACCCGCTACGGCATCTGCAGCGTCGCCATCGCGGTGGTCAGGAATCGCCAGCTCCAGGCCGTCGATGCGGCGCCGGGATGCACGACCGACTCGCCAACGACGCCCGATAGCGTCTTCGAGGCCGCTTCGCTCAGCAAGCCCGTGTTTGCGTACGCAGTGCTGATGCTGGTGCAGCAAGGAAAGATGGACCTCGACGCGCCGGTGGCGAAGTACCTGCCGAACGGGTATTGGCACAGCTTTCGACCGCATCTCGCTGATTCGCAAGCCGATCTGGTGTCCGATGCGCGCCTGCAGGCGGTCACGGTGCGCATGGCGCTGAACCATACTTCCGGTCTGCCCAACTGGGCTGGCGGACCTCTGGGCTTCGACCGCAAGCCCGGCGAGCGGTGGCAATACTCGGGCGAAGGCTACGTGCTGCTGCAGCGCGCCGTCGAGGCGGTCACGAACGAGAAGCTCGACGACTTCATGGAGCGCCAGGTGTTCCAGCCGCTCGGCATGACCCGCAGCGGATACTCGAGCAACCCGCGCCTGGAGAAATACATCGTCCCACGCGTGGGCAAGGATGGCGCACCGATGAAGCTGCGGCCTTTCCTCACGCCAGTGTCCGCGTTCACGCTCTACACCAGCGCGCACGACTACGGCCTCTTCCTCGCGGCGCTGCTCAACGATGAACGCTCGCTGCGACAGATCGTCGAGTCCCCAGTGCCGGTGAACCCGAAGCTGAATCTGAGCTGGGGACTGGGCTGGGGCCTCGAACAAGACAAGGCCGACACCCTCATCTGGCACTGGGGCAACAACCCCGGCTACCGAGCCTTCGTGATCGCATCGCCGCGAACTGGAGACGGCTTCATCATGTTCACCAACAGCGATGGCGGCCTGCGGCTGGCCGAGCCGCTGAGCAACAAGATCCTGCCGGGACCGCACAAGCTGTTCCGTTTCCATCTGCTGCGCGAAGGGCTCGACAACCTGCTTTGCGAGACGTTCGATGTCTGCCTCTAGCAGCGGCCTGCGAGTCAACCAGCAGGCAGCTACCTTCGGCATCGGCATCGGCATCGGCATCGGCATCGGCAGCGGCAGCGGCAGCGGCAGCGGCAGCGGGCAGTCATCGCGCGCTCCGTTCCGCTTGCTGCGCCTCCTTTTTGTGAATGTCCAGCCCGTACGAACCAGACTAGAAGCTTCGCAGCAAACTTTGCCCGGGCGATATCGATTTGTTGCAGCGGGTGATCGGCGCCGCTATGCGGACACGGAGTTTTCCTACGAATTTGCCGGCCTCGCCGCTTCATCTTTCGGGCTCCCCACAACTCAACTGGAGCCCATGATGCCTACTTCCCGACGCGCGGAGCCCGACGCCTGCAGCCTCCTGGACACCGACCATCGCAACGTCAAGAAGCTGTTCAAGGAGTATGAGGAACTCGCTCACTCGCGCGCGGCTTCTGCGGAGAGCAAGAAGCGCGAACTCGCCAACCACATCTGCACGGAACTCACCGTCCATGCACAGATAGAGGAAGAGATCTTCTACCCCGCGGTGCGCGCGGCCATCAAGGAGACGGACTTGCTCGACGAAGCCGAGGTGGAGCATGCAAGCGCCAAGGACCTGATCGCGCAGATCCAGGAAGCCACGGAGATCGACGAAAAGTTCGATGCCAAGGTCATCGTCCTTGGCGAATACATCGACCATCATGTGAAGGAGGAGCGCAACGAGATCTTCGTGAAGGCGCGCGCCGCCCGCGGCCTGGACCTGGTCGCCATGCGCGGGCAGCTGGCCGCGCGCAAGGAAGAGCTGATGGAGGAACTCGGCGCCATGGCCTGAGTTCGCGCGCAGGGGTTCTCCGCAAGACCGAAGGCGATCTCATAGCAATGCGCTATGAGATCAATATGCTCAATCTGGTTGTTGAAGGGACAGTCCAAACCTAGACTGGCTCCGATCGCGAGTGATCGACAACCAAAGGAGAACCCCTTGTCCGATGAAACGAAGTGCCCCTTCCCGGGCCATGCGCGCACGCACTCCATGACGGGTGCTTCGGCAAATGCAGGCTGGTGGCCCAACCAGCTGAACCTGAAGCTGCTGCACCAGCACACCGCCAAGTCCAATCCCATGGGCGAGGCGTTCGACTATGCCGAGGAGTTCAAGAGCCTCGACCTCGACGCGGTGATCAAGGACCTCCAAGCCCTGATGACCGATTCGCAGGATTGGTGGCCCGCCGACTACGGCCACTACGGCCCGCTGTTCATCCGCATGGCCTGGCACTCCGCGGGCACCTACCGCACCTCCGATGGCCGCGGCGGCGCGGGCAACGGCGCGCAGCGCTTCGCCCCCCTCAACAGCTGGCCCGACAACGGCAACCTCGACAAGGCGCGCCGGCTGCTGTGGCCGATCAAGCAGAAATACGGCCGCAAGATTTCCTGGGCCGACCTGATGATCCTCACCGGCAACGTCGCACTGGAGTCGATGGGCTTCAAGACCTTCGGTTTCGCCGGCGGCCGCCCGGACATCTGGGAGCCCGAAGAGGACATCTACTGGGGGCCGGAAGGCAAGTGGCTGGCCGACGAGCGCTACAGCGGCGACCGCGAGCTCGCCAATCCGCTGGCCGCCGTGCAGATGGGCCTGATCTACGTGAACCCCGAAGGACCGAACGGCAACCCCGACCCGCTCGGCTCGGCGCGCGACATCCGCGAGACCTTCGCCCGCATGGCCATGAATGACGAGGAGACCGTGGCGCTGACCGCAGGCGGCCACACCTTCGGCAAGGCCCATGGCGCGGGCGACCCGGCCAAGGTCGGCGCGGAGCCTGAAGGCGCCGACATCGAGGAAATGGGCCTGGGCTGGAAGAACAGCTTCGAAAGCGGTATCGGCGTCCACGCCACCACCAGCGGTATCGAAGGTGCCTGGACCCCCACGCCCACCAAGTGGGACAACAGCTACTTCGAGACGCTGTTCGGCTACGAATGGGAACTCACCAAGAGCCCCGCGGGCGCGCACCAGTGGAAGCCCAAGGGCAGCACCGGCGCGGACACCGTGCCCGATGCGCATGACCCGGCCAGGCGCCACGCCCCGATGATGACCACCGCCGACATGGCCATGCGCATGGACCCGGCCTACGAGAAGATCTCGCGCCGCTACATGGCCAACCCGCAGGAATTCGCCGATGCGTTCGCCCGCGCCTGGTTCAAGCTGACGCACCGCGACATGGGACCGCGTGCCCGCTACCTCGGCGCGCTGGTGCCGAAGGAAGAGCTGATCTGGCAGGACCCGATTCCCGCCGTGGACCATCCGCTGGTCGACGACAAGGACGTCGCGGCGCTGAAGGCCAAGGTCCTCGCCTCGGGCCTCACCGTATCGCAACTCGTGGGCACGGCCTGGGCCTCGGCCTCGACCTTCCGCGGCAGCGACAAGCGCGGCGGCGCCAATGGTGCGCGCATCCGCCTCGCGCCGCAGAAAGACTGGGAGGCCAACCAGCCGGCCCAGCTGTCGAGGGTGCTGTCGGTGCTGGAAGGCATCCAGAAGGAGTTCAACGGCGCGCAGTCCGGCGGCAAGAAGGTCTCGCTCGCCGACCTGATCGTGCTGGCCGGCAATGCGGCGGTCGAGGCCGCGGCGAAGAAGGCCGGACAGGACGTGACGGTGCCCTTCTCGCCGGGACGCATGGACGCTTCGCAGGCGCAGACCGACGCTGTCTCCTTCGCTCCGCTGGAGCCGCAGGCCGACGGTTTCCGCAACTATCTCCGCAAGGGGATCGACGGGGCGTCCGCCGCGGGGCTGCTGCTCGACAAGGCGCAGCTGCTGACCCTCACCGCGCCCGAGATGACGGTGCTGGTCGGCGGCCTTCGCGTGCTGAATGCGAACGTCGGCCAGTCCGGCAACGGTGTCTTCACCAAGCGCCCGGAGACGCTCAGCAATGACTTCTTCGTGAACCTGCTCGACATGAACACCGGGTGGAAGAAGTCCGCGACGACCGACGGCGTGCTGGAGGGACGCGACCGCAAGACGGGCGCGCTCAAGTGGACGGGCACGGTGGCCGACCTCGTGTTCGGTTCCAACTCGCAGCTGCGCGCGGTCGCGGAAGTCTATGCGGCCGGCGATTCGCAACAGGTCTTCGTGCGGGACTTCGTGGCCGCCTGGACCAAGGTGATGAACCTCGATCGCTTCGACCTGCGGTGATTGCGGGCGGCCGGTCGCGGCCGCGCCGAGCAGCAATACAGCCCGAGCCTGGTTCCGGAGAGTCCCGAACCAGGCTCGGGCGTATTCAAGGACAACAGCCTTCGACACCAGGAGCCTTGCATGAAACCCCAGCCCATCGAATACGCCGCCGCTTCCGAGGAAGTCAGGGCGGTCTTCGACGACATCAGGACCACGCGCAACGTGCCGGACGTCAACAATTTCTGGAAGTACCTCGCCAACGACCCGGCCACGCTCAGGCGCACCTGGAGCAGCCTCAAGGAAGTGATGGCGCCCGGCGCGCTCGACCCGGTCGTGAAGGAGATGGTCTATCTCGCCGTGAGCGTCACCAACAGCTGCGGCTATTGCATCGCGAGCCATCACGCCGGTGCCGAGAAGGCCGGCATGACGCCCGCGATGTTCGCCGAGCTGATGGCCGTGGTCGGCATGGCCAACGAGACCAACCGGCTGGTGAACGGCTACCGCGTGCCCGTCGATCCGGCCTTCGACAAATAGCGGGTGTCGGCGGCGCGCGTTCAGCCGATCGTCATCAGGCTCGCGTTGCCTCCGGCCGCAGCCGTGTTGATGCTGAGTGCGCGCTCCACCACGAGGCTTTCGAGCGGTATGTCCGCGTCGCCGGGCGCGAAGGCGCGTACGCCGACAATCGGGCCCGGGCGCGCCGCGATGCGCTGCATCACGCCCGGCAGGCCTTGCGCGCTGCCGTGGCGCAGCGCGGCGTCGAACACCACTGTGTCGGACGCCCAGTCGTTCGCGATGGCCACGCACTGCTGCACTTCGGCCGGCAGCGAAGCGCGAAGGCCCTGTGCGGTGGCGTCGGCGGGCCAGATCGCGGTGCTGCCGACCGACAGCACGGCGGCCAGCTGCGCCAGCCGGTCCGCTTCTGCATCCGCACCCGGGTCGACCAGGCACAGCACCGCTTCGCGCGGCGCCAGCGTGTAGACGTTGCGCTCGCCGGTCGGGCCGGCCAGCGTGCGCGAACTGCCCGAGCGCGACTGCGCGGCAAAGCGCGCGCATTGCGCCGCCAGCGCGGGGCGGCCGGTGGCTTGCGCCCAGCGCGACAGCGCCGACAGTCCGGCCTGCGGCGCCGAAGCGGCATCCGCCACCGCGCGCGCCATCGCATCGTCGGGCCGCGCCGACAGCATGCGCAGCATGTACAGCGGCCCGCCGGCCTTCGGCCCGGTGCCCGACAGGCCCTCGCCGCCGAACGGCTGCACGCCCACCACCGCGCCGACGATGTTGCGGTTCACATAGACGTTGCCCGCCTTGGCGTTCTCCACGATCTGCGCGATGGTTTCGTCGATGCGCGTGTGCACGCCCAGCGTCAGCCCGTAGCCCGTGCCGTTGATCTGCCCGACCAGCGCACCCAGGTCGCGGCGGCGGTAGCGCACGAGGTGCAGCACCGGTCCGAACACCTCGCGCTGTAGCTCCGCGATGCTGTCGAGCTCGATCAGCGTGGGCACCACGTAGGTGCCGTTGCGCGTGTCGTGCGCGTATTCGCGGGCCTGGCGGAAGACCTTGCGGCCCTTCGAGCGCATGGCCGCGATGTGGCGCTCGATGCCGTCGCGCGCCTCGGCGTCGATCACCGGGCCGACGTCGACGGCCAGCCGCGCGGGGTTGCCGATGGAGGCCTCGGCCATCGCGCCCTTGAGCATCTCGACGAGCCGGTCGGCCGCTTCCTCCTGCACGCACAGCACGCGCAGCGCGGAGCAGCGTTGTCCGGCGCTGTCGAAGGCCGAGGCCATCACGTCCGCGACCACCTGCTCCACGAGCGCCGACGAGTCGACGATCATTGCGTTCTGCCCGCCGGTCTCCGCGATGAGCGGCACGGGTGCGCCATGCGCGCCCAGCCGCTGCGAGAGCGTCTTCTGCAGGATGCGCGCCACCTCCGTCGAGCCGGTGAACATCACGCCCTGCACGCGCGCGTCCGCCACCAGCGCGGCGCCGACGGTTTCGCCCCGGCCGGGCAGCAGCTGCACCGCGGCGCGCGGCACGCCGGCCTCCCACAGCACGCGCACCGCCTCGGCCGCGACGAGCGGTGTCTGCTCGGCTGGCTTGGCCAGCACCGGATTGCCCGCCGCGAGCGCGGCCGCCACCTGGCCGGTGAAGATCGCCAGTGGAAAGTTCCACGGGCTGATGCAGACCATCGGGCCGAGCGCGCGGTGGGTGTCGTTCGAGAAGTCGCTGCGCGCCTGCGCCGCGTAGTAGCGCAGGAAGTCGACAGCCTCGCGCACTTCGGCGATGGCGTTGGCGAACGTTTTTCCGGCCTCGCGCGTCAGCAGGCCGAGCAGCCGGGGCATGCCTTCCTCGAGCTTGCCGGCGGCGCGTTCGAGCAGGGCGGCGCGTTCGGCGGGTGGCGTGGCGGCCCATGCCGGAGCGATGCCATGGGCCTGGGCAATGGCCGATTCGACGTCGGCCAGCGTGGCTTCCTGAACCTGTCCGACGATGTCGCGATGGTCGGCGGGATTGGCGACGTCGGCCGCCTCGCCGTGCGGCACGGCTTGCGCGAGCATCGGCGCCGCGTGCCAGTTTTCAAGGGCGCTGCCGGCCAGCGCATGGCCCAGTGCGCGAAGGCTGTCGTCGTTTGCGAGGTCGAGCCCTTGCGAGTTGGCGCGCTGCTGGCCGTACAGCGCCGCGGGCAGCGCAATGGCCGGATGCGGCAGGCCCATCGTGCCTTCCTGCGCAGCCATGCGCTCGACCGTGGCGACCGGGTCTTCCACCAGCGCGTCGAGCGGGATCGCCGGGTCCGCGATGCGGTTCACGAACGAGGTGTTGGCACCGTTCTCCAGCAGGCGGCGCACCAGGTAGGCCAGCAGCGTCTCGTGCGTGCCCACCGGCGCGTAGATGCGGCACGGCCGCCCGAGCGGGCCGACCACCTGTTCGTACAGCGGCTCGCCCATGCCGTGCAGGCACTGGAACTCGTATTGCCCCGGCTGATAGCGCGACGGCTCCGCCATCGTGTAGATCGCGGCCAGCGTGTGGGCGTTGTGAGTCGCGAACTGCGGGTAGACGGCATCGGGCGCATCGAGCAGCTTGCGCGCGCAGGCGAGGTACGACACGTCGGTGTAGGCCTTGCGCGTGTAGACCGGGTAGCCGCCGAGCCCGTCGATCTGCGCGCGCTTGATCTCGCTGTCCCAGTAGGCGCCTTTCACCAGGCGCACCATCAGCCGGTGCCGGCTGCGGCGCGCGAGATCGACCACGAAGTCGATCACGAACGGGCAGCGCTTCTGGTACGCCTGGATCACGAAGCCGATGCCGTTCCAGCCCGCGAGCGCCGGCTCGAAGCACAGCCGCTCCAGCAGGTCGAGCGAGAGTTCGAGGCGGTCGGCTTCCTCGGCGTCGATGTTCAGGCCGATGTCGTACTGCTGCGCCAGCAGCGCGAGCTCGCGCAGCACCGGATACAGCTCGGCCATCACACGCGCGTACTGCGCGCGGCTGTAGCGCGGGTGCAGCGCAGAGAGCTTGATCGAGATGCCCGGCCCTTCGTACACGCCGCGGTGGTTCGAGGCCTTGCCGATCGCGTGGATCGCCTCTTCGTAGGCCATGCGGTAGCGCTTCGCGTCTTCCATGGTGAGCGCCGCTTCGCCGAGCATGTCGTACGAATAGCGAAAGCCCTTGGCCTCCAGCTCGCGCGCATTGCCGAGCGCCTGTGCGATGGTTTCGCCGGTGACGAACTGCTCGCCCATCATGCGCATCGCCATGTCCACGCCCTTGCGGATCAGCGGCTCGCCGCCCTTGCCGATCAGGCGCGTGAGCACGGCCGACAGGCTGGTTTCGCTGTGCGTGGCCACGAGCTTGCCCGTCAGCAGCAGGCCCCAGGTCGCGGCGTTGACGAACACCGAAGGGCTGCGGCCCGCATGCGATTGCCACTGGCCGTGCGCGATCTTGTCGCGGATCAGCGCGTTGCGCGTCTCGGCATCGGGAATGCGCAGCAGCGCCTCGGCCAGGCACATCAGCGCCACGCCTTCCTGCGACGACAGCGCGTATTCCTGCAGCAGGCCCTGCACGAGGCCGGCGCGGCCGCCTGCGTTCTTGCGGTCGCGCAATTGCTGCGCGACGCGGTGGGCGAGTTCCTGTGCTTCCTCTGCCTGGCCTTTGGGCAGCCGGGCCTGCGCGAGCAGCGGTGGCAGTGCCTGCGGTTCGGGGCGGCGACAGGCCGCTGTGATGAGGGCGCGCAGCGGCGAGGGATCGGGCGGCAGTCCGTCGGCGAATGCCGTGAAGGAAGAGGGCAGAGGGTCGGGGCTCATGGGAGGTTTGTGCTGGGAATTGTTGGATGATCCGCGTCCCGATGCCGAATTTGTGTTCAAAGAACGGCGCTTCGATAGAGTAAAACGCTATGTAAAGCAGCGGACAAGTCAGGTTCGTCGGGGGCGGTGGGCAGAGAATCCGCGTTCCGTTCCATCCCGGGAGTCGCACGAACATGCTCAGCTACAGATGGTTCTTTTCCTTGGCCCTCGCGGCCGCGTGCATCGCGCCCTGGCCGACGCATGCGGCAACGGCCGATGCCTCCACCTGTTTGAATTCGGCCGCCGCTGGATGCTTCCGCAGCTTCACACCGCCAGGAGCCGGAGGCGCGCTGCACTACTACTCCTCGCTCGATCCCGATGCACCGGCGACAGGCGCCACCGCCGGGCCGACGAAAGCGCTGATCGCCATGCACGGCCATTCGCGCGACGCCAACAAGACATTCGAGGCAGCGCTGAGCACCCTTCGCAACGCCGATGCGCTCGGCGACACGCTGGTGATCGCGCCGCTCTTCCAGGTCGCGGCCGACAAGGCGGTGGCCGGACGCTGCAACACGGTGGGCGTGCCCGTCGCGCAGCCCGGCGACCTGCTGTGGACCTGCGGCTCCTGGCTCGAAGGCGCGCGCTCGGCCTCGGGCAGCCGCGTCGGGTCCTTCGCGGTGATGGACGCGCTGGTGGCCGACATCGCGCTGCGCTGGCCCAGCCTGCGCACCATCACCGTCGCGGGTTTCTCGGCGGGCGGACAGTTCGTGCAGCGCTACATCGCCTTCACGCAGCACGACGGCACGGCGGCGGGCAATCCGGCGATGCGCTACGTGGTGGCCGATCCGAGCACCTGGCTCTACTTCGATCCGGTGCGTCCGCAGCTCTCGCCTGACGGCGCCTCCGTGACCGGCTTCTCCGTGCCTGACGCATCCGCGTGCCCGCAGATGAACCGCTGGAAATACGGCACCGACGGCCTGCCCGCCTACTTCGGGCGCACCGCCGCGCAGGCGCGCCAGCAGTACGTGCAGGCCGACATCAGCTATCTCGAAGGCGCGCTGGACAGCAACGACGCGAAGGGCACGGCATACCGCGTGCTCGACAAGTCCTGCGCGGCGCTTGCGCAAGGCTCGTTTCGCATGCAGCGCGGCCTGGCCTATGCGCAGTACGACCGCAAGCTGCTTGCGCCGGACAAGCGCCGGGAGGTCGTGGTAGTGCCGGGCTGCGCGCACGACGTGGCCTGCGTGTTTCCCTCCGAGGCGGCACGCGCCGCGCTGGTCGGCCCTTCTCGCTGATCGGAGCAGCCTGCCGGCGGGCTTGACGCGATTTCCTTTATGGTGGACATTTGATCCAGTATGAAGGAAATCAAGGAATCGGCCGAAACGGAAGCCCCGTCCGGCCTCAATGACCGCATCGCCCAGCGCGTGCGCGACCTGCGCGCGGCCCGAGGCCTCTCGCTCGATGCGCTGGCCACGCACTGCGGCGTGAGCCGCTCGATGATCTCGCTGATCGAGCGCGGCGAAAGCAGCCCCACCGCCGTGCTGCTCGAGAAGCTCGCAACTGGTCTCGGCGTGTCGCTGGCTTCGCTGTTCGAGGCGCCCGCGCCCGCCGCCGATCCGGTGGCGCGCCTGGCCGGCCAACTGCGGTGGCGCGACCCGCACTCCGGCTATGTGCGGCGCAACGTGTCGCCCGACGGTTTCGCATCGCCCATCCAGATCGTCGAAGTGATGTTCCCGTCCAAGGCCCGCGTGGCCTACGAAACAGCGGCGCGCGAACCCCTGATTCACCAGCAGGTGTGGGTGCTCGACGGCGTCATCGAACTCACGCTGGGCGACGAGCGCCACCGGCTCGAAACCGGCGACTGCCTGGCGATGGTGCTCGACCGTCCCATGAGCTACTACAACCCCTCGCGCAAGACCACCCGCTACGCCGTCGTGATCGCTACCGCGCCCTTTTCCCGGAGATGAACATGCCGACCCTCACTGCCGATGCGCCGCGCATCCGCCTGCTGTCCACCGTCACCGGCACGCAGCTGCAGGGCCTTGCCGCCGTGCTGGCCGATTGCGTCGATGGCGGCGCGTCGGTGAGCTTCATGCAGCCGCTGGCCGAAGAACGCGCCCAGGCCTTCTGGCGCCACGTGGCCGACGGTGTGGCGCGCGGCGAACGCGCGTTGCTGGTGGCCGAGGACGCCGAAGGCATCGTGGGCACGGTGCAGCTCGTGCTGGCCCAGCCCGAGAACCAGCCGCACCGCGCCGAGGTGTCCAAGATGCTCGTGCACCGCCGCGCACGCCGCAAGGGCATCGGCGCGCTGCTGATGCAGGCGGCCGAACAGGTGGCGCGCGAGCACGGCAAGACGCTGCTGGTGCTCGACACCTCCAGCGCCGAAGCCGAGCGGCTCTATGCGCGCGTGGGGTGGACGCGGGTGGGCGCGATTCCCGGCTTTGCCCTGTTGCCGCAGGGCGGGCTGTGCGCCACCACCTTCTTCTATCGCGAGCTGATCGAACAGGGCCCTGGCAGTGATCAGGGCGCGGCGGCTCCGCAGGTGCGGTAGGTCTGCGGCGCCGGTGTGACCTGCGCCGCCTTTGCCGCGGAAGCCTTGCGGTTCGACGCCGTATGGAGCAGCAGCGCCACCACCACCATCGCCATGCCCACGGCCTCGTTCACCGTAGGCAGCCTGCCCAGCGCCGCGCTCATCAGCAGCGCCGACACCGGCACGAAGTTCAGGAACGCCGTGCCCGTGACGGCCCCGAGCGTGCGCACGCCGTAGTTGAAAGCCAGCACCGAGATGGCCGAAGGCACCACGCCCACGAAGAACAGGGCCTGCCAGGACAGGCGCAGGCCTTCCAGGCTGGGCACTGCCGACCAGCCCAGCACAGCGGCCCCGATTGCCGCGGCCAGCAGCACGGGCCACGAGGCCAGCACCGTGAGCGCGGTGTACTCGATCACGTCGAGTCCGGGAAAGCGCGTGGCGCCGCGCGTGTACCAGACCCAGCCCAGCGTGCCGGCGAACGCGATGGCGTCGCCGAAGAGCGTCGTCGACCCGGCGGACGCACCCGCGCCGAACAGCAGGCCCGACACGATCGCCACGCCCGCCAGCGCCAGCGCGCTGGTCAGCAAGGTCGCTCGCGACGGACGCACGCCGTCGAGCGCCCAGCGCACCAGCTGCGCGGTCATGGGCGTGGTGGCGATGATCACCGCGCCGTGCGAAGGCACCGAGTGCGCGAGGCCGACCAGCAGCATCACGCTGAACACGCCGAAGCCGGCCGCGCCGCGCAGCGCCAGCGGCCCCGCATGCAGCCGCAGCTTGCGCCAGGGCGCCGCGCCGCGCGGCAGGATCAGCAGTACGAACAGCAGCGCCGACAGGGTGTAGCGGATCAGCGTGAACCACACCGGTTCGACATGGTGCAGCACGCCCTTGCTCACAAGGAACAGGGAGCCCCACCCGGAGGTGGCGAGCAGCAGCGCGGCGATGCCGCCCAGGCGTTGGCGTTGGAACATGGGGGAGCCTCTTCTTGCAATGATCGATGCCCCAAGAATCGGTGCTGGAGGCCGCCATTGCCATTCGCTTCTTTGGACAGGGGGCTCCAGAAAAACGAACGGACCGATCCGGCCCTGAAGCTCACAATCCATCGCCATGGAGCTCTATCAACTCAAGACCTTCGTCGCCATCGCGAAGGAAGGCAGTCTGACCCGCGCCGCCGAGCGCGTGTTCACCAGCGCGCCGGCGGTCAGCGCGCAACTCAAGGCGCTGGAAGACGAACTCGGCGTGAAGCTGTTTGAGCGCACGCCGCGCGGCATGTCACCCACCGAGGCCGGCCTCAGCCTGCTCGAAGAGGCCGAACGCACGCTGGCCTCCGCCACGCGCATGCGCTCGGCGGCCGATCAGCTGCGCGGCGCCGCGCAGGGCGTGGTGCGTTTCGGCACGGTGGTCGATCCCGTGGCGCTGCGGCTCGGCGAGGTGCTGGTGAAGCTGGCGGAACGCCATCCGCAGGTTGCGCTGCAGCTGAGGCAGGGGCTGTCGTACGAAACGCTTTCCGCCGTGCAGCGCGGCGACCTTGATTGCGCCTACGTGCTCAGCGACAGCGAGCAGATCGAAGGACTGGAACTGCGCCGCCTCGGTGCGGTCGATCTCGTCGTGGCCCTGCCGTTGCCCGTCGCCGAGGCGCACCCCGGCCTGTCGCTCGACCAGCTCACGAACATGCCGTGGGTAGGCACGCCGCCTTCATGCATCCTGCGCGTGCATCTGGAAAAACTGTTCGCCGGCGCGGGCCGCGAATACCGCCAGGGCCGCACGGCCGACGGCGAGAGCGCCATCCGCAGCATGGTAGCGAGCGGCATGGGCGCGGGGCTGATGCGGCTCGACCAGGCCGAGCAGGGCGAGCGCAACGGCGAGCTTGCGATATGGAACGGCTGGCGGTCGCATACGTGGCTGTGCTGGGTTGCACGGGGGGAGGGCAAACGTCCCGTGGCGGTGGAGGCGGTGCGCAGCGCGGTGATGGAGGCCTGGGGCTGAAACGATGCCTCTCGTTCGGGGCGCGCTCGCGCCGACGGGGTGCCCTGTGCACGCACCTCCGAAACGCACCCGACGCGGCGCAAAGCATTGCCGCGGGGTACCATCCCCGCCGCCGCAACGCTCCGCTCTCCATGAACGCTGAAATCGCTGCCCTGCCCGCCTCCAATCCTCTCGCCGATCTGCTGAGCCGCGCCCGGCAGGCCCTGGCGGATACGGCGGGCGCGCTGCCCGTGCCATCGACCGCCACCAACGAGGCGGGCTGCGTGGTGTTCCTGGCCGTCGGCGAAGACAGCAGCCGGGCCCGCGTGGCTTCGGGCCGGGGCGCTGACTTCGACGCCGCGTGGCGTGCCGCCGCCGAGCAAGCGAAGCGCACCGGCCAGGCAGCGCAGCGCCTGCGCGCCGAGGTGGTCGACAAGGTCGAGCCCATGAGCTGGGGCGCGCTGAAAGCGAAGTTGGCGCAGACCAAGCGCAACTACTTCAACGAGGGCATCGCCTTCGATGCGCGCTTCGAAGTCGCGCTGCTCGCGCAGGAAATGCTCGGCAGTGCGATCCTCTACAACGGCGACGTGGAGCATGCCGAACCCAATACGGGCAACCTGCGCCTGCACTGCAAGCGGCGCTTCGGCCGCGAGATCGACTTTCCCGCGGACGACGCGGCGCCGGTCTGGTGCTTCACCACGCGGGCCGTGTACGTGGACGCCGAGGGTGCCTGGCCCCTCGCCGCCGAAGGGCAGGCGGCCGGATTCCGCGAGCTGCGCGAATGGAACGCGCCGCAGGTCCACGCGCTGATCGACGCCGCCGGCAACTACCTGGCCGAGCAGGTCAAGCCCACAGGCGAGTTCCACTACGGCTGGTTTCCCTGCTTCGACCGCCCCATTCCCACCTACAACACGCTGCGCCATGCCAGCTCCACCTACGCAATGCTGGAGGCGTGGGAGCTCACGCGCAGCGACGCGCTCAAGGCGGCCATCGACCGCTCGCTGGCCTTCCTGACCGGCACGCTGATCCGCCAGGCCAAGTTGCCGGACGGCACGCGCGCCGCCTACCTGCTGGACATCGGCAGCGAGATCAAGCTCGGCGGCAATGCCGTGTGCCTGCTCGCGCTGGTCAAGTACACCGAGCTCTCGGGCAACCCGCAATACCTGCCGCTGCTGGAGCAGCTCGCGCTCGGCATCCGCCACATGCAGGACCCGCAGACCGGCAGCTTCGTGCACGTGCTCAACGCGCCCGCGCTCGACGTCAAGGACCGGTTCCGCGTCATTTACTACGACGGCGAAGCCGCCTTCGGCCTGATGCGCCTGTACGGGCTCACGCGCGACGCGCGCTGGCTCGCGGTCGTCGAGAAAGCCTTCGAGCATTTCATTGCCGCCGAGCACTGGCGCGCGCACGACCACTGGCTGAGCTACTGCGTCAACGAACTCACGCGCTACAGGCCCGAGACGCGCTACTACCGGTTCGGCCTGCAGAACGTGGCGGGGTACCTCGACTTCGTGCTGGAGCGCATCACCACCTTTCCCACGCTGCTCGAACTGATGATGGCCGCGCGCGACATGGTGCTGCGGCTGGAGGCCGACCCCGCATTGCGCCCGCTGCTGGTGGAGCTCGACCGCGACAAGTTCGACCGCGCGCTGGCGTACCGCGCGCGCTATCTCGCCAACGGCCATTTCTGGCCCGAGCTGGCGATGTTCTTCCGCAACCCGGCGCGCATCGCGGGCTCGTTCTTCATCAAGCACCACAGCTTCCGCGTGCGCATCGACGACGTGGAGCACTACCTCTCGGGCTATGTGGCGTACCACCGGATGCTGAAGGCGGGCGAGGCGCTGCAGCAGGCAAAGGCGGCGACCGGCGTCGTCGCCTGGGGCGGCGACGTCAACCTCGCGCGCCGCCAGCACTACCGGCTGCACGAACTCGGCGGCGCGCACAGGATGCTCGGCGGCATCGCCGCGCTGCGCGAGGCCGACCTGCGCATCGTGAACCTCGAATGCGTGGTCGCCGCCAGCGGCGAGCAGGGCGTCGACAAGGGCGAGTCCGCTCCCTACTACTACCGCGCCCGCCCCGAAATGCTCGCGGTGCTGACCGAGGCCGGCATCGGCATGGTCGCCACCGCCAACAACCACAGCGGCGATTACGGCCCCGATGCGCTCATGGAGCAGCACGGCCTGCTGGATGCTGCGGGCATCGCCCATGCCGGCACCGGCCGCACGCCGGAGGCCGCGCTGCGGCCCGCGTTCCGGCGCGCGGGTGGCGTGCGCGTGGCGCTGTTCTCGCTCGACGCCACGCAGTCCCGCTTTGCTGCCACTGCCGCACGCGCGGGCGCTGCCTGGCTGCCGCTGGGCGACCCGGCCGCCTGGACCGCCACGCTCGCACCGCGCATAGAGGCCGCGCGCCGCGAGGCCGACGTGGTGCTCGTGGCGGTGCACTGGGGCGACAACCTGGAGACCCAACCGACGCAGGCCGAGATCGCCGTCGGCCATGCCATCGTCGATGCCGGGGCGGACGCGATCCTCGGCACCTCGGCGCATGTGCTGCAGGGCATCGAGATCTACCGCGGCCGGCCGATCCTGCACGACGCCGGCGACCTGCTGTTCGATTCGGTGCGCAACGACTTCGGGGATTCGGGCGTGTTCTCGCTGACGCTGGGCCCGCGCGGCGTCGAGGAAGTGATGTTCACGCCCATCGGCGTCGGCTTCGGCTTCTCGCGGCAGCTCGCGGGCGACGAGGCGCAGGCACTGAGCGAACGCTTCGCCGCGCAATGCCGCGCGCTCGGCACCGAGATGGTCCCGGCGGCCGGAGGCCGTTGCGCGGTGCGGCTGTCGCCGCCCGAGCGGTCCGCCTTCCGGCCCGAACCGGCTTCCGCGGTTGCGCCGGTTGCGCGGCCGGCGCCCCTCGTCGGTGCTGTGCCTGCACCGCGGCCCGAGTGGCTGGCCGACGCGGTGCCTGGCGACGCGCGCATCACGCCGCTGCAGATCGGCCCGCTGCGCCTGGTGGGCGTTCGCTGCGCGCCTCGGCAGATCGTCGGGCGACGGCTGCTGTGGGTCGAATCGTTCTGGACCGTCGATGCACCCCTCGCGGCCGACCTGCGCGTGCAATTTCGCGCGTTGCCGATGCGCAGCACCCGCATGCCGCCATGGGGCGAGGGCATGGAGCACGACCCCTGCGACTGGATGTGGCCCACCAGCCGCTGGGAGCCCGGCCGCATCTACCGCGACCGCTACGGCCTGCGTGCGCCGCGCGCCGGCCTGCTGGAAAGCGACGTGCTGCAGCTCGAAGTGCGCGTGCGCGGCGACGCGCCCGAGCTGCCGCCAGCGCGCCGGCTCCCGCTGTGGTGCGGCCTGCGCGTGCCTGATTTTCCGACGCCCTTGCCCGAGCGCGCCGCGCCCGTGCTCGCGGCCGACCGCCCCGGCGCGGGCTCCGAGCTCGAGCCTGTGTGGACCGCCGCGCAGCTGCAGCAGATCACCGGCGGACACTGGCTGGTCGAGCCGCCGCCCGGATGGTCCGTCAACTCGGTGGTGCGCGGGCCGGTCCACATGAGGCTGCTGCCGAAGCCCTCTCTCTTCATCGCTTCCGACTACCGCACGCTCGCCGCGCACGAGAACTACAGCAAGCCGCGCACCGACAACTGGGACCGTCACCTCGAACTGCCCGGCCTGCACCCTGCGCTGGCCGGCGCCGTGGTCGCGCACCCGGTCGACGGGCTCGACCCGGCCTTTCCGCTGCTGCAGGTGGACGACCCGATCGCCGCGATGCTCGCCATGGGCGCTGCCGCACGGGCGCGCTACAAGGGCTTCGTGGTGGGCGTGACCGGCACGGTCGGCAAGTCGTCCACCATCGCGATGCTGCGCGACCTGCTGCCCGAGCGTGCGCGCGTGCACACCACCGTCGAGAACTACAACTCGCGCGTCGGCGTGCCGGCCATGCTGGCCAATCTCGGGCCCGACGTGGACGTGTGCATTCTCGAAATGGCGCAGAGCGGGCTCTGGATGGACCGCGGCCCGATTTCGCTGGTGGCGCGGCCGCACGTGGCCCTCATCACCGAGATCGGCCTGTCGCAGACCCGGCAGGCCTCGACGCTGGAGCTCACGGCCGCCTACAAGTCGCGCATCTTCCTGGGCCTGGAGCCCGGCGGCGTGGCGATCGTGCCCGACCACATTCCCTGCCTGCGGCAGGTGGTGGATGCCGCCGCGTGCACGGCCGGTGCGATCTGGGTGGTGGGCAGCGGGCCCGACGCGAACGTGCGCCTGCTCGATACCCGGCCCGAAGCGCGCGGCGGCTGCCGCGTGCGCATCGCGATCCCGGGGCGCACGCTGGAATACCTGTTCCCGGTCGAGAGCGCGGGGCTGGTGCGCAATTCGGCGCTTGCGCTCGCGGCCTTGCTCGCCATGGGCTTCGACGGCGACGCTGCCTGCGCGCGCATGCCCCAAGTGCGCCTGCCGGCCTCGGTGATGCAGGTGCGCGCACTGCGCACGCAGGCCGGCGTGCAGGCCACGCTGATCGACGACAGCTGGAACGCGGAGATCATGTCGATGCGCAACGCCATGGAGTTCGTGCGCAACTGGCAGCGTGCGGAGAGCGGCCCGGTGGCGCGCAAGATCGGCGTGCTGGGGCGCATCGTCAATCTCGACGGGGAAGCCGAGGCCATGCACCGCGGCCTGGCCGCACCGCTGCTGGCATCCGGCATCGAGCACCTCGTGACGCACGGCGACGAGATGCGCTGGCTGCGCGAGGAGGTGCCGGCCGAACTGCTCGGCCCGCACTTCGACGACGCCGCGCAGCTCGCGGGCTACCTCGGCGGTTTCCTGCGCGACGGCGACCTCGTGCTGGTGAAGGGCGACCGCGTCGGCTCCGACTTCGGCCGCGTGCCAGGGCTGCTGCAACGGCTATGAAGACGCCGGGCCTCTTGCTGCGGTACATGCGCGGTGTCCTGGTGCTGCTCGCGCTGGTGCAGGCGGCCTGCGCGCAGCGCACCGGCCCCGACGTACCCCGGCCCTTCGTCGCGAGCAACGACGAGGTGCTGCACTGGAACCAGCCCGCCGATCGCGCGAGCTGCCCCGACCGGCCCGGCTACCTGTGGGTGCGGCCTGCCGAGGGGCCGGCCTGCATCCGCTACTTTGCGAGCGACGACATCGACGGTGCGCGCATGGCCATCGTGCAGTTCTCGGGCGACCGCGACGGCGTGATGGACCAGGCGCCCGAGCGCATCCCCGGCAACACCGAACCCCTGCGTACGCTCGACGCGCAGCGCAGCCGCGACCGCGCCGGCGTGCCGTGGATCTTCATGGCGCGGCCCGGCACGTACGGCTCATCGGGCGATCACCGCAAACGCCGCCAGCTGGTGGAGTTCCACGCGCTCGATGCTGCGCTCGATGCGCTCATGCAGCGCCACAAGCTGCAGCGCATCGTCATCGTCGGCCACAGCGGCGGCGCCACCGCGGGCGCCGCGCTGCTCACGCTCGGCCGCACGCGCGTGGCCTGCGCGGTGCTCACGTCGGGCGCCTACGGGCTGCTTGAGCGCGCACGCATGCTGGGCCGCTCCAGAGACGGCCGCACCGACACCACCGGCAGCGCGCAGTTCTACGACCCGCTCGACCACGTGGGCGGCATCGCGCGCGACCCGGCGCGGCGCATCGTGCTGATCGGCAGCCGCGACGACAGGAACACGCCCTTCGCGCTGCAGGAGCGCTTCGCCGACGCCGTGGCCAAGGCCGGCCACCGCATCGAGCTGCGCACGCACGCGGGGGAGCCGCCCGACTACCACGACCTCAAGGACCTCATCGCGCTGCGCACCGCCTCGCAGTGCGCGCGCGAGGCGATGCTTCAGCAAGCAGGAAATACATGAGCAAAAGCAACATCACGTCGCGCGAGTTCGGCCGCATGCCCGACGGCCGGCCGGTCACCGAATACACCCTCGACAACGGCCGCGGCCTGAGCCTGAGTGCCATCAATCATGGCGGCATCGTCACCGCGTTGCGCGCCCCCGACCGCCATGGGCGCAGCGGGAACATCGTGCTGGGCCTGCCCACGCTCGCCGACTACCTCAAGCCGCATCCGCATTTCGGCACCATCGTCGGACGCTTCGCCAACCGCATCGCGGCGGGGCGTTTCACGCTCGACGGCACGTCGCATCAACTGGGGCTGAACGACGGCGTCAACTCGCTGCACGGCGGCGCGAAAGGCTTGGGCACGCGCTTCTGGGAGATCGTGCCGGTGACGGTGCAGGAGGCCGGCGGCGACATCGCCATCGAGCTGCGCTACACCAGCGCCGATGGCGAAGAGGGCTACCCCGGCGAGCTGCGGCTGACAGTGCGCTACACGCTGTCGGCAACCGCCAACACATGGCGCATCGACTACAGCGCCACGACCGACAAGCCCACGGTTCTGAACCTGAGCCATCACGACTACTTCAATCTTGGGGGCAGCGGCTCGGTGATGGACCACCGCCTGACGATTCCCGCGAGCCGCTACTGCCCGGTGGACGCGACGCTGATCCCGACCGGCGTGGCCGACGTGGCTTCGACGCCGTTCGACTTCCGCACCGCGACCCGCATCGGCGAGCGCATCCGCGAAGGCCACGATCAGCTGCTGCTTGCGCATGGCTACGACCACAACTGGGTGCTCGACAGGGCTCAAGCCGAGCACGGCCTTGCGCTCGCGGCGCGGCTGGAGCACGAGGCCACGGGCCGCGTCATGGAAGTGCACACCAGCGAGCCCGGCGTGCAGTTCTATTCGGGCAATTTCCTCGATGGCAGCCTCTTCGGCAGCGCGGGCGCGAGCCTGCGGCAGGGGGACGGGCTGTGCCTGGAGACCCAGCATTACCCCGACTCGCCGAACCGGCCGGAATTTCCGTCAACGGTGCTGCGGCCGGGGGAGCGCTTCCACAGCGCGACCGAGCATCGGTTCGGGGTGCTTGGCTGAGCCTTCGTGCATCCGGTGCGGCGCGGGGACTTCAGTTCCATCGCCGACCCGGTGCAGTCAAGTCCCGCGCGTCCAGGCGCGTGTGAGCGGACAGCAGGCCGCGCTCGGCACCTTCGAGCTGGCTGGTGCGCTGGGATGATGGTGCCGGCGCCTGCGGCGGCGAAGAGATGCCAGGCACCACGGCCTTGGCGGCATCGATGAGCGTCTTGAGCTCGCTCATGTCCCACTGGGGCAGCGGTGCCGGGGGAAGGGGCAGCACCTTGTCGAGATTGGGAAAGCGCAGGTCGGGGTTGTGATAGAGCGCGTCGCCAAGAGCGTTGTAGCGGTCTGCGCGCGACTTGTCGACGGTACCGCTGACCAATGGAGTACCTCTACTGAATGCGCCTCGTAAGTAGTTGGCACTTCTCTCGCTACCCAATCTTGTCCCTTGATGAAGCGCACGCAGGGCGCGCGGATAGTCCTCGTCTATGACACTTAGAGTAACGCCCAATTCAAAGGCTGCCTGCCCAGACCCCTGAGCAAACGCACATTCGAGCATCTTCAATCCGATCGCACGATTTCCCCAAAACGAAGGCGGCTCGTCGTGATTGCCAAGCAGCTTGGCGCCTATGTACGTTTGCGATGCCATGCTTCCCATGTCCGCCGCCTTCTGCCAGAACGCATACGCCACCGTCGCATCCTGCTTGAGCGAGCCGATGCCGCCCATATACATCGTGCCCATGTTGTCCCAGGCCGCCGGCACACCTTTGCGCATCAGGTCTTCGGTCAGCTCGATGGCCTTCTCCGGGTCTTGCTCAACGCCCAGGCCTTGCAGGTAGAGCCCTGCCAGGTTGAACTGCGCCTTCCAGTGGCCTAGCTTCATCGCCTGCTCGTAAAGCTGGGCCGCCTTCGCGTAGTTGCGGTCCTCCGACCACTTCTCGTAGCTCACCAGCGCCAGCGCCTGCTGGAACAGTGCTTCGGCTTCTGCCGTGATGGGCGGGTTGGCAGCGGCCTCGTGCTTGCACACGAAGTCCTTGCGGTGCGGATCGAACTTGTCGAGCCTGGTGAAGCGTGGCAGCTTGCTGTCCGACATGAAGGGTTGGTGAGGCTGGGCTTTGAAGTCGTCTTGCATGGGACATCCCGCCAGAAGGAATGCGGCAGCAAACAGGGTTGCCGCCCCGGCTGTGCGGGTGCCTTGCATCACCGCGCGTTCACCCCACCACGGGCGGATTGCCCACGCCGACCTGCGGAATCCTGCTGAAGCCCAGAGGGTTGGCCTGGTTCCACCAGGTCCAGATGACCTGCGCCGGATCGATGTCCAGGTGCTGCTCGCGCGGATCGGGGAAGAGCTGGCCTTCCATCACATAGGACTGGCGATGCCACTGGTTGAACGATGCCGCGAGCGCGTGGGATTCGGGTACGCGCGCCTGCCAGATGCCCGTGACGAGGCAGCGCGCGGCGCCGCTGCATCGCACCCGCGGCGTCGGCAACTCGGCCTCGCGCGCGATGCCCTGGGCCACACGCGTGTGAGTGGCAAGAACGCCTCGCTCGGCACCTTCGAGTTGACTGGTGCGCGGGGATGTCGGTGCCGGGGCTTGCGATGGGGAAGGAGCGGCAGACACCACGGCCTTGGCGGCATCGATGAGCTTCTTGGGCTCGCTCATGTCCCACTGGGGCAGCGGTGCCGGGGGAAGAGGCAGCACCTTGTCGAGGTTGGGGAAGCGCAGGTCGGGGTTGTGATAGAGCGCGTTGGCGAAAGCGTGATAACGATCAGCTCTTGATGTATCTGGCCCTCCTTGTACCGGCGCCTCTCCGCCTCGAAATGAAGCACTCAAGTAGCCGGCGCTTTTTTGGCTGCCAAGCTTGACACCCTCGTGAAATATCTTGAGCGCCCGCTCGTTATCTTCTTGAAGATCGGAGTGCGTCCCCACGAGAGTGATTGCCAATTCAAAGGCCCCATTCGCAGAGCCTTGAGCGAACGCGCATTCAAGCATCTTCAGCCCGATAGGGCGATTCCCCCAAAAAGTCGGCGGTTCATCGTGCGCGGCCTTCAACTTAGCTCCGATGTATGCCTGCGACGCCATACTCCCCATGTCTGCCGCCTTCTGCCAGAACGCATACGCCGCGGTCGCATCCTGCTTGAGCGATCCAATGCCGCCCATGTACATCGTGCCCATGTTGTCCCAGGCCGCCGGCACGCCCTTGCGCATCAGGTCTTCCGTCAGCTCGATGGCCTTCTCGGGGTCCTGTTCGACGCCCAGCCCTTGCAAATAGAGTCCCGCCAGATTGAACTGTGCCTTCCAGTGGCCCAGTTTCATTGCTTGTTCGTACAGCTGCGCTGCCTTGGCGTAGTTGCGATCCTCCGACCACTTCTCGTAGCTCACCAGCGCCAAAGCCTGTTGGAACAGCGCCTCGGCCTCGGATGTGATGGGCGGATTGGCATTGGCCTCGTGCTTGCACACAAAGTCCTTGCGATGTGGATCGAACTTGTCGAGCCGGGTGAAGCGCGGCAGCTTGCTGTCCGACATGAAGGGTTGATGAGGCTGGGTCTTGGAGTCGTCTTGCATGGGGCATCCCGCCAGAAGGAGTGCAGCGGCAAACAGGGTTGCCGCCCCGGCTGTGCGGGTGCTTTGCATCACCGCGCGTTCACCCCGCCACGGGCGGACTGCCCAGGCTGACTTGGGGAATCCTGGCGAAGCCCAGATGGTTGGCCTGGTTCCACCAAGTCCAGATGACCTGCGCCGGATCAATGTCCAGATGCTGCTCGCGCGGATCGGGGAAGGGTTGCCCCTCCATCACGTAGGACTGGCGATGCCACTGGTTAAACGATACCGCGAGCGCGTGGGATTCGGGTACGCGCGCCTGCCAGATGCCCGTGACAAGGCAGCGTGCGCTGCCGCTGCATCGCACCTGTGGCGTGGGCAACTCGGCCTCGCGCGCGATGCCTTGGGCCACACGCGTGTGAGCGGCAAGAACGCCTCGCTCGGCACTTTCTTCGAGTTGACTGGTGCGCTGAGGTGTCGGTGCCGGGGCTTGCGGCAGCGAAGAAGCAGCAGGCACCACGGCCTTGGCGGCATCGATGAGCGTCTTGGGCTCGCTCATGTCCCACTGGGGCAGCGGTGCCGGGGGAAGGGGCAGCACCTTGTCGAGGTTGGGAAAGCGCAGGTCGGGGTTGTGGTAGAGCGCGTTGGCGAGGACGTGGTAGCGATCGGCCCTCGATGTATCCGGACCTCCTTGCACTGGTTTATCTCCACGTCGAAACGAAGAGCTCAAGTAGCCGGCACTTTCTTGACTGCCAAATCTGACGCCTTCATGCAGCACCTTAAGTGCTCGGGAATAGTCCTCCCCCAAATTTGGATCATTGCCGTTTAGATCCGCCCCAAGCTCGTATGCGGCGGGGCCATAGCCTTGTGCGAATGCGCACTCCAGCATCTTGCGCGAGATTGTCCTGTTCGCCCAGAACGATGGCGGATCGTTGTAGACACCAATCAGTTTTTTTCCAATGTATGTCTGCGACGCCATGCTTCCCATGTCTGCCGCCTTCTGCCAGAACGCATACGCCACCGTCGCATCCTGCTTGAGCGATCCAATGCCGCCCATGTACATCGTGCCCATGTTGTCCCAGGCCGCCGGCACACCCTTGCGCATCAGGTCTTCGGTCAGCTCGATGGCCTTCTCCGGGTCTTGCTCAATGCCCAGCCCTTGCAGGTAGAGCCCTGCCAGGTTGAACTGTGCCTTCCAGTGGCCCAGCTTCATCGCCTGCTCGTAGAGCTGGGCCGCCTTGGCGTAATTGCGATCCTCCGACCACTTCTCGTAGCTCACGAGCGCCAGCGCCTGCTGGAACAGTGCTTCGGCTTCTGCCGTGATGGGCGGGTTGGCGTCGGCCTCGTGCTGGCAGACGAAGTCCTTGCGGTGCGGATCGAACTTGTCGAGCCTGGTGAAGCGCGGCAGCTTGCTGTCCGACATGAAGGGTTGGTGAGGCTGGGCTTTGGAGTCGTCTTGCATGGGACATCCAGTCAGAAGAAGCGCAGTGGCGAACAATGCACCCGCTGCGCGGATGCATTGCGTCATCCAGGTTGTAGAGGTGTGCATGAACTAAGCAAACTTGACGAACGGCACCCCGCGAGGGTCCTCGAAGAGGTGGATGAAGCTGTTGTTTTCTGGAGCGTGCGCTTTGGCTTTGTTTCCGCCATTCGCCTTCATCCGCTTCAACCAATCCTCATGCGCCTGCGCAGTCTCCCTCCGCGTACAGTCCCTCCCATCCAAATCATCCCCCGCCAGATTCCCCCACACCCGCTTCCTCGCCGCCTTGGTGAACGCATACTCCTCCGTGCACAGGTTCAGCTCGCTGTCCGCCGCCATGCTGCGCGCGTTCAGGTTCGCGCTGCCAAGCGTCAGGTACACGTCGTCCACGATCATCAGCTTGCTGTGGATGTAGATCTCCCGGTAGCGCCTGGGCGTGATGTTGAAGTCGCTCAGGTTCTCGGGGTCCACGTCGTCGGCGTGGCCCCTGGCTTTCTCTTCCACGCCCGCCTGCGCGTCCTGAGCCTCGCTGTCGCGCGCCTTGATGCGGATGTTCTTCGCCTGGTTCGCGCTGTCGAAGGTCAGCAGCATCGCCACCAGCGGCTTGATGCCCAGTTCCTGCAGCTGCGCCTGTGCATCCACGGGCACCGTGTTGGCCGAGGCGCCCACCAGCCCGCCGCCGCCCCGGGCGCCCGCCTCCCGGCGCTTGCGTTCCCCCTGCACCTTCTTGTCGTACTCGCCCATCTGCGCACCGGCACCCAGCGTGCCGACCGTGTCGTAGGTGCTGGGCACCATCTGGCCGCGCTCGGGCTGCGGGATCACCACGAACAGGTGCAGCGGCGCCATGTCGGTGGGCGCCGCACCTGCCTCCTGCATGGCCCGGCGGTAGCGCCTGCGCACGTCCTTGAGCAGCCTGGGCCACTCGCTCAGCTGGAAGTACTGGTTCTCCATATAGATGTAGTTCAGCGCGTTGGCGCTGGCCAGCGTGTAGCCCTTGAGGATGGTGCCGTCGTCGGATTCCGGCTGGGTGCGCTGGATCTGCACGCGGCAGCGCGAGCCTGGCGGGCGCGGGAGGTCTCGGGCCTGGATCGACTGGCGCCGGCTCCCGAGCTTCTCGCTGAAGGCTCCCGCCCCGTTGGCAGGAAAGAACCTGCCGGCCAGCCCGGGGATCACCTGCACGCCGGCCGCGCTGTCCCAGCCCTGCACGAAGTTCCGGTTCAGGCAGTGCAGCGCCTCGCCCTGCACCCGGATGGCGTAGTCCCGGTATGGCTTGCGGTGCCAGCGCACATCGTCGTAGTTGGTGTAGCTGTTGGGGCTGAGCTCGCGCCGGGGGTCGTTGAAGGCGTGCGAGGTGGTGTCCCAGTAGTCGGTCACGCTGTTCAGGCCCATCACGTAGCCGCAGATGTTGCGCGGCCTGCCGCCGGTGGCAGGCTCGTAGTCGATCAGGATCGGCTTCTGGTGGTGGGTGCCCACCGCGATCATGCTGGCGGCCTCGCTCAGGTCGCGCTTCGAGTCGGGCAGGTAGCGCGCCAGGTTGGAGTGGATTTCGAGCGGGCTGCCGCGGCGCAGCCGCACTTCCAGGTTCTTGAAGCGCCCGGCCAGCGCGTCTTCCCACCACTGCTTGCAGTAGTTGGAGCGGTCAGTCAGCACCCAGGCGGAATTGGAACGGTTGTCGTAGGAATCGGCGCCCTCGGGCCAGGTGGTCCGGCTGGTCTTGGAGAAGGAGGTGGGCGCCCAGAACGCGGGAAAGTCCGGCACGTTGCCCGCCGCCTTGTTGACCACCAGGCTGTCGAACCACAGCAGCATGCGCACCTTCACGCCCTCGCCGGCCTTGCGCACCAGCAGGTCACCGTAGGTGGTGCCGTGCGGCCAGGTGGTTCGGCTGCGGGTCAGCTCCATGCCGGGGTCGAAGCCCCACAGCACCAGGTCGATGCTGCTGCCGGCCGCGAGGATGTCTTTCTCGATGGCGGCGAAGCCTTCCTGCCCGCACATGAAGAATTGCAGCGCGTTGTTGTCGTGGATCGGGTGCGTCCTGTGGTCCTTCTCCAGAAACCATTGCAGCGTGCCCTTGCTGCGCCGCTTGATCATGTCGACGTGGCTGACTTCGGGCTTTTGGATTTCGTCGAGGAGCTTGTTCAGATCAGCCATGTCGGTTGTCGGCTCGAGAGAGGTTCATCATAGGGCGGCGTCGATGAGGGCCATCAAGTGGACGCCTGGCCGGCATCCGAGCCGCGCTCGCGCTGCGACCGGCGCTTCGAGCTGTCTTGCCCATCGCCGCGGTACCCCTTGTTGGACAGCTGATGCTCGTTGTACCGGGACTGCCCGGGATCGGGTTCCATCCGGTCCGGCGCCACCGGAACATCGTGGACGGTTCCGTTGAAGAGCCGGACCTGGTAGCGTGCGCCTTTCTCGGCGTGCTCGATGGTCAGCCGTCCGTGTTCATCGAACAAGCCTTTGCGGATTTCGGCGCCATTCTTCAGCAGGGTGTAGGACTGGCCGGAGAAAAGCAGGGGCGAGGGACCGGGGACGTGCTGTACGGAGAACGCGATCTGCGGATCAGGAGGTGTCTCCTTCAAAGCCGCAGCCGTCGATCGGATCGGGGGCACCGGCTTGTTCGCAGGCCCGACCAGGCTGTGCGTTGCCGCATGCTCGCGCCAGATGCCCATCGTGCCGTGCTCGATGCCATTCGCGTTCCAGCGCGTGTAGCTCGAGCCGCCGTTGATCAGCACCTCGTCCCTGGCGGTGATCGTGATGCGGTTGGCCTCCAGCTTGGTGTTCATCTTGGCCAGCACATTGACGCTGGCCTTCAGCGCCCTGATGTCGATGTCGGAACTGCCGGCGGTGAGTTTC
>NZ_JBGLYU010000038.1:0-58413 GCF_047304235.1 Variovorax sp. Varisp36 | reverse complement strand
GGGGTGGGAGTCATCGGCAAATCGACTATATAGAGAAGGTGCGTGACGCGGCGACAATGGAGTCCCCTAGTCGGGCTTCCCGATGGCCAATTTTTTGTGAACGATCTCTCTCTTTTCCTGCCTTGCGCCGCCGGCGTCGAGGAATTCCTCGCCCAGGAGGTGCACGCCCTGACCGGCCGCGCCGGGCAAGACCTGCTCACGCTGCGCGGCGGCGTGCGGGTGCGCGCCGACTGGCGCGACGCCCTGAAGCTCAACCTGCACAGCCGGCTCGCGCAGCGCGTGCTGGTCGAGCTGGCCCACGCGCCCTACCGCAACGAGAACGACCTCTACGCCATCGCCAACGGCGTGGCCTGGGAGATCTGGTTCACGCCGAAGCAGACCTTCAAGATCGAGACCACTGCCCAGCACAGCCCGCTGCAGAGCCTGAACTTCGCCACCCTGCGCATCAAGGACGCCATTGCCGACCGCTTCCGCGCCAAGGCGAACGGCGTGCGCCCGAGCATCGAGACCCAGTGGCCCGACTGCCGCGTGTTCGCGCACCTGACCACCGACACCTGTACGCTGTACATCGACACCTCGGGCGAGCCGCTGTTCAAGCGCGGCTGGCGCCAGGACAAGGGCGACGCCCCGCTGAAGGAAACCCTGGCCGCCGCCATGCTGGCCGCCAGCGGCTGGTGGAACCCCGAGACCGGCGAAGTGTCCACGCAGCCGCTGTACGACCCCTGCTGCGGCAGCGGCACCATCGCCATCGAGGCGGCGCAGATCGCGCGCGGCATCGCGGCCGGGTCGCTGCGGCGCTTCGGGTTCGAGAAACTGCTGCCGTTCCAGGCGCATGTCTGGAACGCGATCCGGCAGGAAGCCGAGACCGCCGTGCGCGAAGGCAGCGTGGCGATCTTCGGCTCCGACGTGTCGCACCGCATGGTCGACTTCGCCGAACGCAATGCCGAGCGCGCCGGTGTGGCGCAAGCGGTCGAGTTCCGCGGCGGCGATGCCTTGCAGCGCATGCCCCCGGCCGAAGGCGGCGTGATCGTGCTCAACCCGCCGTACGGCGAGCGCATCGAAGTGGGCGGCGTGGCCGGCACGGGCCGTTCCGGCGCGCGCGAATCGGCGCAGACCGCGCAGGGCGAGGGGGGCGACGGCGGCGAGTTCTTCCCGCAACTCGCCACCCACTGGAAGAAGAACTACGCCGGCTGGACCGCCTGGGTGCTGACGCCCGACCTGAAGCTGCCCAGGCAGATGCGGCTGAAGGAGTCGCGCCGCGTGCCGATGTGGAACGGGCCGATCGAGTGCCGGCTGTTCCGCTTCGACATGGTCGCGGGCTCAGCGCGGAAGTAGCGCGCCTTCGGGCCGCGGCTGCTCCCTGGCGGCTTCCTTGGGCCGGACGGCGCAGGCCGCGTTGACCGTGCGCATGACGAGATCGCGCGCGCCGGCCAGCGTCACGGGATGGATGTCGTCCTCTTCAAAATGCCTCACCGCGACGGGCTCGCCGACGAAGTCCGGATGGCCGAAGTAGGTGGTGCTCACGTAGCGCGCGCTGCGGGTCTCGCAATCGACCTTGGCACGGGCCTGGAAAGAGCGGAACCGGATGCCCTCGCGTTCCGTGCGGTCCTCCGGCAGGCTCATGCGCAGGCTCACGAGCCGGTTCGATCCTTCCACCTCGACGCTGGTCGGCTCCACCTGCACGTAGCTGCTGGCGGCATCGCCGGGCGTGCCCGACAGGGTCAGCCACTCGGCCCGCACTCCCGTGGACGCGAGCACGACGAGACAGAGCAGCGGGAGACGTTTCATGAAGGAAGGGCGGGGGGTGGGCAGGCAACGGCCCATTTTCGCCGGGCGGGCCGACAAGGGCCTGACTCCGGCCCTGCATGGTGCAACATCGGCGATATTCCCCCGCACATTCCATGACGCTGACAGAATCCGGCCCCGTCGTCATCGACACCAACATCGCGCTCGACCTGCTGGTCTTCGAAGATCCCGCCTGGGGACTGCTGACCGTGCGGCTTGCCGCAGGCGAACTGCACTGGCTGGCCTCGGCCGCCATGCGCACCGAGCTCGAACGCGTGCTGGGCTACCCGCTGATCGCCCGGCGCATGGCGCAGCGCGGGCTGGAAGCGCCGGCGGTGCTGGCCGATTTCGACGCGCGGGTGCGGATGGTGGAAGGCACTCCGCCGCGCGCGCCCTGCGTGTGCAGCGACCCCGACGACCAGGTGTTCATCGACCTGGCCGTGGCGCACGGCGCACTGCTGCTGAGCAAGGACCGGGCGGTGCTGTCGATGAAGAAGCGGCTGGCACTGCGCGGTGTGGCGGTGCAGGCGGCGTTCGCACCTTAGTTCGGGAGCGCGGGCGGCGCCAGGTGCCACTGCCCCAGCAACCGCGCCACCGCCCGCACCCGCTGCGTATCCCGTCCCCATCGCCGGCTCGCCGGCAGCTTCTGCGCCCACTTCATGCGCCGGGCTGCATTCGCGATGCGCTCGCGCACCTCTTCGTTCACGCCGGCCAGCGCCGCATGCCAGTGCTGCCCCGCGGCCTGCGGCGCGGCGGCTTCCAGCATCATGGCCGTGGAGTGCAGGTAGCTCAGCCAGTCGCGCGCCTGGCATTCGGCCAGCGTCATGACCTCGGCCGGGTCGTCCTCGAAGTCGATGTAGCCGATCACGCCGTCGGGGCACTGCACGAGGTTGCGGTCGAAGGCCTGGCTCAGGTGCTGGCCGCGCATGTGCACGGCGGCAATCGCGGCAAGGCCTTCGCGCCACACGGCCAGCAGCGCGGCTGGGCCGGCGGCGGCGGCCTGGTCGAGCCGCTCCTGCAGCACGACCGTCGCGCGGCCGCTTTCGCCCAGGTCCGAGATCAGCAGGCCATCCGGCTGCTGCGCCAGCACCACCGGCACGCGCAGGCCCGCGGCCGCGAGCTGCTTGAGCCGCCGAGCCTCGGTCGCGATGGCCGCCTCGCCGCCCGGGTTGGGCACCGGCTTGATGATGTCCAGCCCCGCCATGCGCGCGACCGCCGCCATCACGCGATAGCCCCATTTGCCGTGCCGGGGCCCGGCCTTCTTGAGCCACACGCGTTCGCTGCCGAAGCGGTGGCTCGCCACGTTCTTCTCCTGCCGCGGCAGGGTGGTGCGCAGGAACTCCGCGTAGTCGCCGGGTGCCGGCGGGTTCGGCAGGAGCGCGTCGAGGGGCGCGGGCGCCGAAGCTGCGCCCTTGCGCGATTGCAGGCGCCCATTGGCGCCTCGTCTCAAAGGATTCATGCGGCCAGTGCGAAGCCCGCCACCAGCCCGTGCGGGGCCTGCGTCACGGGTTGGAAGCTCTCTGCGCTGGCCAGCGGCCAGTAGGTTCGGAAAACATTGTGCTGCTCGTCGAGCGGGCCGAGCAGGGCGCCCGGCTGCACCTGCATCACCAGGTTGCTCAACAGGCGCACCTCGGTGTCGGAGATGCGGCGCACGATGTGGTGCGCGGTGATCTGCTGTGGATGGTCGAGGCCCGCAGCCTGCACCAGCTCCTGCAGCGCATGCAGCGTGCTGCGGTGGAAGTTGCGCACCCGGTCGGCCTTGGTCGGCACCACCAGCGCCTGCTGGCGCAGCGGGTCCTGCGTGGTCACGCCCGTGGGGCAATGGCCTGTGTGGCAGCTCTGTGCCTGGATGCAGCCCAGCGCCATCATGAAGCCGCGCGCCGCGTTGCACCAGTCGGCGCCCAGCGCCATCATGCGGGCCACGTCGAAGGCGGTGATCACCTTGGCGGCACAGCCGATCTTGATGCGGTGGCGCAGGTTCACGCCGATCAGCGTGTTGTGCACCAGCAGCAGGCCTTCCTGCAGCGGCGCGCCCACGTGGTCGCTGAATTCGACCGGTGCCGCCCCGGTGCCGCCCTCTGCGCCGTCGACCACGATGAAGTCGGGCGTGATGCCGGTGGCCTGCATCGCCTTGACGATGCCGAACCATTCCCAAGGGTGGCCCAGGCAGAACTTGAAGCCGGTCGGCTTGCCGCCCGACAGCTCGCGCAGCCGGGCGATGAAATGCATCATCTCGGTCGGCGTGGAGAACGCGCTGTGCGAAGAAGGCGAGATGCAATCCACGCCCACCGGCACGCCCCGCGCCGCCGCAATCTCGGGCGTGACCTTGGGGGCGGGCAGCACGCCGCCGTGCCCGGGCTTGGCGCCTTGGCTCAGCTTGATCTCGATCATCTTCACCTGCGGGTCGCGCGCGTTGGCGGTGAAGCGTTCCTCGTTGAAGCTGCCGTCGTCGTTGCGGCAGCCGAAGTAGCCCGAGCCGATTTCCCAGATCAGGTCGCCGCCATGCACGCGGTGGTGCTGCGAGATCGAGCCCTCGCCGGTGTCGTGCGCAAAGCCGCCCATCTGCGCGCCCTTGTTGAGCGCGAGGATCGCATTGGCCGACAGCGCGCCGAAGCTCATGGCGGAGATGTTGAACACACTGGCGCTATAGGGCTGTGTACAGAGCTGCTCCGGATTGGCGCCGACCGGCTGCGGCGTGCCGCCGATCACGATGCGGAAGTCGTGGTTCGCGAGCTTCGTGGGCTGCATCGAATGGTTGATCCACTCATAGCCCGCGATGGTCACGTTCAGCTGGGTGCCGAAGGGCCGGTTGTCCGGGTCGCCCTTGGCGCGCTGGTACACCAGCGAGCGCTGGGCGCGCGAGAACGGCGCGGCTTCGGAGTCGCTCTCGATGAAGTACTGCCGCATCTCGGGGCGGATGAATTCCAGCAGAAAGCGCAGGTGGCCGATGACCGGGTAGTTGCGCAGGATCGCGTGGCGCGCCTGCCGCAGGTCGTGCACGCCGGTACCCGTGAGCGCCGCGAACACGGCCACACCGGTCCAGGCCAGCCACAGGTGCGGCGACACCAGCACGAACGCTAGGCAGGCCGCCAGACCGGCCACGCACAGGGCGAAGGCGCTGTAGCGCGCCGGAAACGGAATAATCGTGGGCATAGAAGTAGTCTCGACCGGAGCCTGCTGCATCATAGAGGGCTGCCCCGAACTTGCCATGACGACCATTCCCGACTCCATTTCGCCTTCCGAGGCCCCCTCCGCAGCCCGTACACCCCTCGGCCCCGACGATTTCGACGCTCTCGACCAGGCGCTCGACGCCATGCGCGAGCACGACGAGGAAATCCCTCAGTGGGAGTTCTGCGAAGGCTTCATGGCCGCGCTGATCTGCACCCGCCGGCCCATCATGCCCTCCGAATACTGGCCCGTGCTGCTGGGCGACAGCTTCTCCTCGGCGCAGCACATGGAGTTCGTCTGGAACTGGAAGCGCCGCTGGATCGAGATCGAGGAGGGCCTCGACGCCCCGGTCGAAACCCTCGACGACGAACGCAGCTGGCAGCCCGAGGTGCTCGACACCCGCGGCGCCATTGCCTCGCTGCCCGAGGAAGAACGCGCCGAAGTCGCCGGAGAAGCCATTCCGTCCTTCGCGCAGGTCTGGGCGCTGGGCTTCATGTACGCGGTCGAGAACTGGCCCGAAGACTGGGCCACGCCGCGCGACAAGGACGCCGCGCGCATGCTCGACGACGCGCTCGACAACATCGTCGCCCTGACCGAGGACGACACCGCCAAGCCCACGTTGTCGATGTACAGCGACGACGCCCCGCCCAGCGTGAGCCAGCAGCGGCTCGACGATTTCGGCGCCGCCATCTGGGCCGTGTACGACCTGCGCCAGCTCTGGAAGAGCCTGGGCCCGAAAGCCGAGACCATCCGCAAGGAAGCCACGCCCGGGCGCAACGATCCGTGTCCTTGCGGCAGCGGCAAGAAGTACAAGAAATGCCACGGTGAATGACCTGGGGCTTTTGACGGGGCGTGTTCTTCGGGGCGCGATCGCTCGGAGCACCCGGTGCCCTGCGCACGCGCGCTGAACAAGAACTCCCGGAACACAAACAGTGCAGCCCGGGAGCGGGCCCCGTTCAGATCTTGAAGGCGCGCTGGATGTCCGGCCGTACGAGGTCGGCGTACTCGCGGTGCTTGCGGATGTAGCCCGCGATGAACTGGCACACCGGGATCACATGCAGCCCCTTCTCGCGCGCCTCGTCGAGCACGTGCCTCGCGATGCCCGAGCCCACGCCCTTGCCTTCGTGCTCCGGCAGCACCTCGGTGTGCGTGAACATGATCGCGTCGGTCAGCAGGTTGTATTCGGCGTAGGCGGCGAGCTTGCCGTCGAGCACGGCTTCGTAGCGGTGCTGCGCTTCGTTGTTGGAAAAGGCGATGGCGGTGTTGTGGCTCATGGCTGGCGTGCAAGAAAAGTAGCGAGATTGGCCGCGGCGGTGGCGCGCACCTTGTTGCGCAGCATGGGCGTCCAGCCCAGCAGCAGGCCCGGCGTGCCGAGCGCCTGGCGCGACCAGGTCCAGAACGGGAAGCTGTCGCGGTGCGTCGCGATCAGCCCCTCGGGCGTGAAGGTGAAGTGCGCGTCGATGCTGTTGTCGACGAGGCGGCCGGTGGCGCCGAAGCGGTAGTGCGCATCCCAGTGGGCACTGCCGCTGGTATCGTCGGCCTTCACGTCGCGCCAGCTCAGGCGCCACACGTCGGCGCCCTTGGCCTGCGTGGCCGAGGTCAGCATGCGCCACATGCCGCCCACCTCGCGCTGCCCGCGCAGCGAGAAGGCCTCGTCGTCGAACACCGCATCGCTTGCGTAGCAGGCCTTCATGGCGGCGCCGTCGAGCTTCGCGAAGGCGCTGTAGAAGCGCTCGATGGTCTGGGCGTTGGTGGCTGCTGTCATGAGTCCTCTCGGGTTTGTGAAAAATCGGGTCAGCGGCCAAGCAACTCGACCAACGTCTGCAGTGCGTACCGCACCGTGGCCGCGCGCACCGTGGCGCGGTCGCCGTCGAAGCGGCGGCGCTCGGTGCGCACGTCGCCATCGACCGACCAGCCGAACCACACCGTGCCCACCGGCTTGTCGGGCGTGCCGCCGGTCGGCCCTGCCACACCGGTCACGGCCAGCGCCACGCGCGACGGCGGCGAATGCGCGATCGCGCCCGCGGCCATCGCGCGCGCCACCGGCTCGCTGACCGCGCCGTGCGCCGCGATCACCGCCGCGTCCACGCCCAGCAGCTCGGTCTTGGCCTCGTTCGAATAGGTGATGAAGCCGCGCTCGAACCACGCGCTGGAACCGGCCAGCTCGGTGCAGGCCGCGCCGATCAGCCCGCCCGTGCAGCTTTCGGCGGTGGCCAGCATCCAGCCTTTTTTCTGCAGCAGGCCGGCCAGCGCCACGACCAGCGCGGGCGTGTCGTGGTCCGCGAGCGTCGGCAACGTCGAAGAAGAAGAGGAAGAGTCCATCGGGTTCACCATGCGCGCCAGAGTGCGATGACCAGCAGCGTGCAGAACGCCGCTACCAGGTCGTCGAGGATGATGCCGAAGCCCGCGTGCCACCAGCGCACCTGCGCCGCGTCGCGCTGCTTGAACAGCGCATCGGCCCAGGCCACCGGGCCGGGCTTGGCGGCATCGAAATAACGGAACAGCGCGAAGGCGACGGCCTGCGCGAGGAGGCCGGCCGGCGTCACCAGCCAGAGCACGATCCAGAAGGCGATCACCTCGTCCCACACCACGGCGCCGGGGTCGGCCACGTTCATGTCGCGCGCAGTCACGGTGCAGGCCCACCAGCCGATGGGCAGCGAGGCCGCGATGATCCAGCCGATGGTGGCCGGCGTGAACCACAGCTGCATCACCGAGAACGCTGCCCAGGCCCACAGAGTGCCCACGGTGCCCGGCGCGATGCGCGGCAGGCCGGAGCCGAAGCCCAGCGCGATGAAGTGCGCGGGATGCGAGAGCAGAAAGCGCAGCGTGGCGCGGCGCATCGAGGGTTGGGGCATGGCGCCGGAGGTGGTGGTCGTGGAGGAAGAAGAAGCGGCTTGCATCGGGGCAGGAGTGTCGCGCATCCGGGCCGGCACCGGTTCGGCGCAGTTTTTATTTATCAAAGCAATAGCTTGTTTAATTGACTGTGCGCGCCTAGCATCCGGGCTTCTTTCCGACTTCGTTGCTTGCCATGTCCTCCTCCTCCTCCTCCGCGCTGCGCTCCCCACCTCCCATCGCCGCATGGAGCGAGCTGTTCAGCGGCCGCAACGGCTGGCGCGCGCTCGCGCTGACCGGCGGCGTCGCGCTGCACGCCGTCAACGTGCACATCGTGACCACGGTGCTGCCGTCGGTGGTGCGCGAGATCGGCGGGCTCGACTGGTATGCCTGGAGCACGACGCTCTTCGTGGTCGGCTCGATCCTCGGCGCCACGCTGTCGGTGCGGCTGCTCGCGGTGCTGGGCCCGCGCGGAGCGTGCCTGGCGGCGCTGGCGGTGTTCGGCGCCGGTTCGGCAGGCTGCGCGCTCGCGCCGGCCATGCCGTGGATGCTCGCGGGGCGCGCGGTGCAGGGGTTGGGCGGCGGGTTGCTCGCGGCGCTGAGCTACGGGCTGATCCAGCTGGTGTTCGAGCAGCGGCTGTGGCCGCGCGCGGTGGCGCTGGTGTCGGGCATGTGGGGCGTCGCCACGCTGTGCGGGCCGGCCGTGGGCGGGCTGTTCGCGCAGGCGGGGCATTGGCGCTGGGCCTTCTGGTTCCTGCTGCCGGTGGCGGCGGCGCAGGCATTGCTGGTGCTCGTGCAATTGCGGCCCGAGATGGGTGTGAAGTACGCGCGGCCCGCCACGCCGCCACGTGTGCCGATGCTGCAGATCGGCCTGCTCGCGGCTTCGGTGCTGGTGATCGCAGCCAGTGGTTTGTGGGCCGACCTGCTCCGGCAGGCCGCCGGCCTGGCACTGGGCCTGGCCATCGGCTTCGCGGCCACCCGCATCGACAGCCGCTCCGCCGTGCGCGTGCTGCCGCGCGGCGCGTATGCGATGAGCGCGCCGCTGGGCGCCATCTACGCGAGCGTGGCGCTGCTGCTGATCGGCACGGAAACCGAGATCTTCGTGCCGTACTTCCTGCAACTGCTGCACGGCCATTCGCCGCTCATGGCGGGTTACCTCGCGGCCGCGATGGCGGGCGGCTGGAGCGCGGGTTCGCTGCTGTCCTCGGGCCGCAGTGGCACGGGAGCCGACCGCATGCTGCGCGCCGGCCCGGTGATCTGCACGCTGGGGCTGTTGGCACTCGCGTGGCTGCTGCCGTCGCAGGAATTCTTCGGTGCCGGTTTCGAGACCCTGCTGATCGCCGTCGCGCTGGCGGCCGTGGGGCTCGGCGTGGGCATCGGCTGGCCGCACCTGATCACGCGCGTGATGTCGCTGGCGCCCAAAGGTGACGAAGGCCTGGCCTCCGCTTCGATCACCACCGTGCAGCTCTACGGCATGGCCGTGGGCGCGGCCGTGGCCGGACTGGTGGCGAATGCGGCGGGGCTGGCCGTGCCGGGCGGTGTCGAAGGCGCGCAATCGGCCGCCCTCTGGCTGTTCGCGGGTTTCGCGCTTGCGCCGGCCGCCGCGGTGTGGCTCGCATACCGCGCCGTCGCGAAGCGCTCCCTATAATTTTTGCCACCACAACACGCGGGAGGGCCTCTGCCCATGAGAACTTTCATTCGACGTCTCGGGGCCCTGTCGCTCCTCATGGCCTTCGGCCTTGCACTGGTCGCCTGCGGCAACAAGGAAGCCGAGCAGCGCAAGGCCTTCACGGCCTTCCTGCAGACCCGCGTGCTCGACAAGCCCGGCCTGCGCGTGCCGATGCCCACGGAAGAAGAGAAAGCCTCCTTCGGCGACTACGCGAAGCACTACGCGGTGATCACCGATTTCAATGAAGGCATGAACAAGTCGGTGAGCCAGCCCATGACGCAGATCATGGCCAAGGGCGCGCTGCGTTCCATCGCCGACCTGGCCTCGCGCCGCGACGACCTCAAGGCCGCGAAGGACGGGCTGAACGGCCTGCGCACCGCGCTCGACCAGCAGACCGCCAAGGCCGATGCCGCGCACGCGCAGCTCAAGCAGCCCGACGATCTGAAGCCGGTCTACGACAAGGCCTTCGACAAGACCGTGACCGCGCCGGCCGGCACCTTCAAGGAAGTGTTCCCCGCGCTCGACACGGTGTTCGACAGCGCGCTGGCCATTGGCGACTTCCTCGAGAAGAACAAGTCGAAGATCCAGGTTTCGGGCACCACGGTCACCGTGGCCGACCCGGCCGTGCAGGCCGAGCTCAACAAGATGCTTCAGCAGCTGAACGGGCAATCGGCTGCGATCAATGCGGCACAGCGAAAAATGCAGGCGATGGTGCAAGGCTCCTGAGCCGCGCGCGGCTCAGGCCTTCAGACGAAGTGGTCGAAGGAGCCGAAGCGCTGTGACACCGGCGCGCCGGCTGTATCGACGATGCGCAGGCCGGCATCGGCCTCGATGCGGCCGATGCGCGTGACGCAGGTGGCGCTGTCTTCTCCGGCTTGCTCTACTGCGGCGCGCGCCGACGGCGCAGCGGTGAAGACCAGTTCGTAGTCGTCGCCGCCCGAGAGCGCGCAGGTGCGCAGGATCTCGGTGCTCAGGCTGGGGACTTCGGCAGCGATCAAGGCCGTCGCCGCATCGGCATCGAGCGTGGCACCCACACCGCTCGAAGCGAGGATGTGGCCCAGGTCGCCGATCAACCCGTCGCTCACGTCCACCGCCGACGAGGCGATGCCGCGCAGCGCCAGCCCGAGCGCCACGCGCGGCGTGGGCTGCTCCATGCGCGCGCGGGCCGACTCGAAGGCTTCGGCCGGCAGCGCGACCGTGCCGCGAAAGGCTTCGAGCGCCAGCCGCGCGTCGCCCAGCGTGCCGCTCACCCAGATGTCGTCGCTCGCACGCGCGCCCGAACGCAGCAGCGCCGCGCCGGCCGGCACCTCGCCGAACACCGTGATGCAGATGTTGAGCGGCCCGCGCGTGGTGTCGCCGCCCACCAGCTCGCAGCCGTGCGCGTCGGCCAGCGCGAACAGGCCGCGCGAGAAGCCTTCGAGCCAGGGCTCGTCGACACCCGGCAGTGCCAGCGCGAGCGTGAAGGCCAGCGGCTTCGCGCCGCAGGCCGCAAGGTCGCTGAGGTTCACCGCCAGCGCCTTGTGGCCCAGTCGCGCCGGATCGACGGTCGAGAGAAAGTGCCGGCCCTCGACCAGCATGTCGCAGGACACCGCGAGCTGCATGCCCGGTGCCGGCGCGAGCAATGCGCAGTCGTCGCCCACGCCGAGCGGGGAGCGCGTGGCGGGGCGCTTGAAGTAGCGTGTGATCAGGTCGAATTCACCCATGCAGCGAGCATAAGCGGTGGCCGTGGCGCCGGCCTGCAGGCACGGCGGCGGCGTTCGGGTAGATTCGCCGTGGCGCCCGCCTTTCACTGCCGAAGTCTTCTTGAAATAGAAAGTTCTCGACCATGGCTGAAACCGTTTCCGTGTCACCCGCCACCATGTCCACGACCGAGCGCGTCGGCGAGGCGATGCGCAGGGCCCTGCCCCTGCTGCCCGGCGAGGCGCGCCAGACCGTCGAGGCCATGCTGGAGCCGGCCGCGCTGGCCATCGTGGCCGCCACGCTGGTTGTGTGGGCCGGCTCGCACTTCTTCGGTGTCGGCGAAGTGGTCGACGTGATCCTGCTCGTGGTGGGGTTCGCCGCGCTCGGTACGGCGGTGTTTTCGGGCGCCAGCGAGCTTTACGACTTCGCGCAGAAGTCGGTCAACGCCGGCTCCGACGCCGATCTCGACGAGGCCGCGAAGCACTTCGCCAAGGCGGTGATGCTGCTCGGCATCTCCACGATCCAGGCCCTGCTGCTGCGCGGCGCGGTCAAGCCGGTGGTGGCCCGCGGCATGCCCAGGATCGAGCCGCTGCCCGATGTCGGCCTGCCGCCGCCGCCCGGAGGCCCTCGCTTGCAGCTGAGTCGCCCGCGCTCGATGGCGGGCGGCGCGCTCGGCGGCACCGACATGTACGGCGCCGTCACCGTCGCGCGCAACCAGAGCCTGACAGAGCAGCGCATCACGCTGTTCCATGAACTCGTGCATCGCTACTTCGCGCCGCGCACCGGTCCGCTGCGGCAATTGCGCGCGCAGCTGCGATGGAATGCCTATTCCAAGTCGGCGCTGCTGCGCTACCTCGAAGAGGCGATGGCCGAGGGCTACGGCCAGCTGCGCGTGCACGGGCTGGCGCAGGCGCTCGGGGCCTATCGCTTTCCGGTCCAGTTCGGCTATGTGACCGTCTCGCAGATGCAGGTCGAAGGCATGGCGATCGGCACCATCATCCTGGGCGGCACCAGCTTCTGGGTCAGCGTGAGCGACGGGCCGATCCCGCCGAACGCTGCGCTGCCACCGCTGCCACCGCTGCCACCGCTGCCACCGCTGCCGCCGGGGTCGCGATGATCGACGAGAAAGAGGCCGTCGCTCTGGCGCGCGCCGCCGCCACTGCGGCTGGCTGGGCCTTCGTCGAGCCGGTGCAGGCGCGGCTGCGCAAGCCCTGGTTCGGCAAGGGCGCGGGGCGTTGGGAGATCAACAGCAACGCGATGGCGTTCGGTGCGCGCGCGCGCTTCGTGATCGACGCGGTCGACGGCCGCATCCTCGACAAGGGCTACATCCCGCGCTGAAGGCCGCGCGGCCGCCGCTCCAGGTGCAGCGGGCCCGCGCTCAGGCCGCCGCGCCCCTGAACCGCAGCGCCGCCTGCCGCACCACCTCCGCCAGCAGCCGCTCCTTGCCCTGCTTCTCGCGCAGCCACCGCGCATCGTTGCGGTTGGCCTCCACGCTGGTGCGCAGCTCGCCCAGCGCCTGTGTGGCGTTGAGCGCCTCGCTGTGCCATTCGAGCTGCGTCATCGTCATCAGGATGTGGTCGCGCAGCGGCATGTGCTGGCCGGTGGCCGGGTCGACGTACACCGCGTCGAGGCCGAAGCGGCAGGCCTGGAAGCGGTTGTAGGTGTAGACGAGGTAGTCGTCCTCGGTCGGCGCGAAGGGCTGCTCCTGCAGGAACCATGCGGCCAGCGACTGCACGTAGCCCGCGAGCGCGGCGGCGCGCTCGATGGTGAGCGGCGTGTCGAACACGCGGATCTCGATGGTGCCGAACTCGGGCTTGGGGCGGATGTCCCAGTAGAAGTCCTTCATGCTGCGCACGACGCCGGTGCGGGTCATGCGCTCGAAGTAGGCCTCGAACTCCTTCCAGCTCGTGGTGAAAGGCGCGCGGCCCGACAGCGGGAACGCGAACACCGAGTTCAGCCGCGCCGAGTCGAACTGCGTGTCCTGCCCCTGCACGAACGGCGAAGACGCCGACAGCGCGATGAAGTGCGGGATGTAGCGCGACATGCGGTGCAGCATCAACAACGCCGCATCGGCGTCGGGGCAGCCGATGTGCACGTGCTGGCCGAAGATGGTGAACTGCTTGCTCAGGTAGCCGTACAGCTCCGACAGTTCGCGAAAGCGCGGCTTGTCGTAGATGCGCCGCTCGTGCCACTGCTGGAAGGCATGCGTGCCGCCGCCGACCACCGCGATGTTGAGCTTGTCGGCGTTCTTGATGAGCGCCTCGCGGATCGGCGAGAGCTGCGTGATCACGTCCTGCGCCGAGTGGCAGATGTCGGTCGAGATCTCGATCATGCTCGAGGTCATCTCGGGCACCACGCTGCCGGGCAGCGGGGTCTGCGCCATCAGCCGCAGCATGTCTTCGGCGTACGGGGCAAGGTCGTAGTCGTGCGTGTTCACGAGCTGCAGCTCCAGCTCCACGCCGAGCGACAGCGCCTCCGACTTGTTGAAGGGTTCGAGCTTGACCGCGCGGCTTTCGGGGTCCGATGGCAGCGGCGCCGAGCGGACGTCGTCGCTGTCCGGATCGACAGGGGTGTTGCTGGCTGCGGCGCTCATCGCTGGGTGTCCTCCGTGATGCTGAAGGCCTGGGGCGCCCAGGGCACCGAACTCTCGCCCACCGCGTGGATGGCCACCGTGGCGAGCACCGCGCCCACCACCTCCATCAACAGGATCGAGGGCAGGGCCACCTGCGTGATCATCGTGCCCAGCAGGGGCGAGGCGGTGGCGAAGTTGGAGGCGATGAGCAGCGCGATCGACGACAGCGGCGACATCGCGCAGCCGACCCAGAAGGCCTGCTTCCAGCTCGCGCCGCTGCCCGGGTTGGCAATGGCCACGCCCGAGATCTTGGCCAGCAGGCGCACGCCGATCACGGCCACCACCACGCTGGCCACCGGCAACGTCCAGTCGGCCTGGGCCGCCACGATCGACACCAGCACGAACATCAGCATGGTGAGCAGCGAGGCGGCCGTGCCCAGCTGCCGCTGCCAGGCCCACGGCTTGGGGTTGAGCGTCTTCAGCAGCACGCCGCCGATCAGGGCCGCCAGCGGCGCCGAGCCGCCGATGTGCGCGGTGAGCGCGGCGCCCGCCGCGATGATCGCCAGCAGCAGGATCGACGTGTTCTCGCTCGATGGGCTCATCACCCGCAGCGCCGAGCGCAGCGCCAGCGCCATGACCCCGCCGACCACGAACGAGAGGCCCAGCACCACCGCCACCGGATAGAGCTTCTGCAGCATCGTCTGCGGCGCGCGCTCGATCAGCCCGGCCTGCGCGTAGCCCAGCGCCAGCGCATAGAAGGTGTTGAGCGTGGCCAGCGTCATCGCGCGCTCGGTCACGGGGCCGGCGGCGCGGGTGTCGATGATCACGCGGCTGAGCACCGCGGGCGAGGCGACGATGGCCATCAGCGCGATCGGGTTGGCCACCGGCTCTGGCAGGCCCAGCAGCGTCAGCACCCAGTACACGCCGAAGTAGGTCAGCGTGGCTTCGAGCAGGCTCTGCACCAGCACCATCGGGTTGTGGCGGAACCAGCGCAGCGGCAGCCGCCCGCCGGCCTCGAACAGCACCACGGCCACGCCGAGTTCGAGCAGGAAGAGGCTGATGCCGCGCAGCGGCCAGATCGCGCCTTCGAAGCCGGCGAAGCCCACCACCGCGCCGACCAGCGAGTAGCCGATCACCTTGGGCAGCCCCAGGTAGCGTTGCACGAGGTGGCCGGAAGCCGCCGCCACCGCCAGCAGCAGCGACCATAGAACGGTGGGCAGGCCCGCCGAGGGGCGCACCCATTCGGACCAGAAGCCCAGCAGATCGTTGAGGAAGCTAGTCAAATTCATCCAGAAGAAGGAAAAAGCCCTGCGGCGCCGAGGAAGGCGCCGATGCGGGGTTGTAACGCATGGTCGAGTCCATGGGGTGCAGGACAAAGGCGTTTTCTGTCCATCCGGCGATTTGATCGCCGGAGAACGCCGCGGCGCAAGAGGTTACCTAATGCAGCACGCGCGATACGGGGGCGCCGCCGATGTCGGCTTCGAGCACGAACATCGGAATGGGCACGTCGAAACGCTCGCCTTCCTCGGTCACCACGAAGTAGCTGCCGTGCATCGTGCCGCTCGGCGCCTGCAGGCGGCAGCCGCTCGTGTAGCGGAAGGATTCGCCGGGCGCAAGCAGCGGCTGCTGCCCGATCACGCCCAGGCCCTTGACCTCCTGCGCATGGCCAGAGGCATCGTTGATCAGCCAGTGGCGGGCGATCAGCTGGGCGGCCACCGAGCCCGTGTTGGTGACGGTGACCGTATAGGAAAAGGTGTAGATGTTGTCCTTGGCGGACGACTGGTCGGCCAGGAAGCGCGGTTCGACCTGTACGCTGAAGGGGCTGTGCGGCATGGGCGCATGGTAACGGAGGCCGTTGGTCGGACTTGCGGCGGCTGCGAGAATCAAGGGTTATGAGCACCCCGTTCCGCATCGCGCCCTCCATCCTGTCCGCCGATTTCGCGCACCTCGGCAAAGAACTCACCGACGTGATCGCGGCCGGCGCCGACTGGATCCACTTCGACGTGATGGACAACCACTACGTGCCGAACCTGACCTTCGGCCCGATGATCTGCCAGGCGCTCAAGCCCTACGCCAAGACCGCTGCCGGCGCACCGGTGCCCATCGACGTGCACCTGATGATCCAGCCGGTTGACGCACTGGCGGCCTCTTTCGCGCAAGCGGGCGCCGACTACATCAGCTTCCACCCCGACGCATCGCCGCACACGCACCGCAGCATCCAGGCCATCAAGGCGGCCGGCTGCAAGGCGGGGCTGGTGTTCAACCCCGGCCTGGGGCTCGAAGCGCTGGACTGGGCCATCGACGACATCGACCTGATCCTGATCATGAGCGTGAACCCCGGCTTCGGCGGCCAGAGCTTCATCGACTCGGCGCTGCGCAAGATCGAACTCGCGCGCAAGCGCATCGAGCAGAGCGGACGCGACATCCGCCTCGAGGTGGACGGCGGCATCAAGGCCGACAACATCGCGCGCGTGGCCTCGGCCGGCGCCGACACCTTCGTGGCCGGCAGCGCGATCTTCAACGCCAAGGACTACGGCGCGGTCATCGCCGACATGCGCAGGCAGCTGGCCGGCGTCGTCAGCGCCTGACCTTTCCGCCGCCTTCGACGCTGTCCGCCTCCAGCGCGCGGTCGGTGTCGACCAGTCCGCGCTCGACGTCTTCTTGGGCCTGGCGGCCCACCCTGGGTGGCTGGCCGTCCTGTGTCTGCTGGCTGTCGGACGACTGGTCGCGCTCGTGCGGCAGGCGCGGCGCCGATTCGCCGCCTTGCTCCACCTTGGTCTTGCCGCCGCCGGCGTCCTTCAGGGGATCGGCCGGCGTCGTCTTGCTCTTGCTGCTCTTGCTGGGGGTCATGCGTGGCTCCTTCGATGAGGAACGAGCCTGCGCCGCCGCCGCCGCCGGGGCGGTAGGAAATACGAGGCTGCCCCTGTAGGTGTCCGCTCGGCGCTATGAAATGGGTAGCGCCTTTGCACGCATGGAAGGGCCTCCGCAATAATCCCCCGATGTCCTCCGATCCTTTTGCCGGCGTGGCCACCGACAGCTTGCGCATCCACGCCTTCGCCTCGTTGAACCCCGGTCCCCGGCTGCTCGTGATGGGTGGCGTGCACGGCGACGAAATCTCCGGCACCCTTGGCATCGAGCGCATCCTGGCCGAGTTCGATGCCGGCACGCTGCAGCTGCGGCGCGGCGAACTGACGATGGTGCCCGTCGCCAATCCATTGGCCCGGCGCCGCTTGCAGCGCGAGGGCGAGCGCAACCTCAACAGGCTGTTCCGCCCCACCCAGGCACCAGCCGACTACGAAGCCCGCGTCACCAATGTGCTGGCCCCGCTGATCGCGCGCCACGAGGTGCTGCTCGACCTGCATTCCTTCCAGAGCGAGGGCGAGGCCTTCGCGATGATCGGCCCGCGCGACAACAACGGCGCGCTGGAGCCCTTTGCACGCGCATACGAGGAAGGCCAGCTCGCGCTGCACATCGGCACGCCCATCGTGGTGGAAGGCTGGCTCGACATCTACGCCGCCGGCCTCGCGCAGCGCGCGGGCGGCGTGCCGGCCGACGAGGCCGCGCTCGACTTCGGCCGCGGCACCAACGAATACATCCGCAGCCGCGGCGGCTACGGCGTCACGCTCGAGTGCGGCCAGCACCTGGACCCGCAGGCGCCCGAAGTGGCATGGCGCGCCATCCGCCGCACGCTCGCGCTGCTGGGCATGGCGGCGCTGCCCGAAGGGCTGTCGGGCGGGCCCGCGCAGCCGCCGAAACTGCTGCGCCTGGCCGGCGTGACCGACCGCCTGCACGAGGAAGACAGCTTCGTGCGCGACTGGGCCACCTTCGACGAAGTGCTGCGCGGCGAGCCCATCGGCATGCGCCACGACGGCACGCTGGTGAGCGCGCCCGACGACGGCTTCATCGTGTTTCCCAACGCGGTGGCGCTGCCGGGCGCCGAGTGGTTCTACTTCGCGCGCCCGAGCGAGCGCCAGCTCGGACCCGTGGCCGGCGCGGCCTGACGACGCCTGGGGCCGCGCTCCTACACCGCCTAGGAAGGGGCGGCGCACATTCCCAGCCTGAAGGAGTGCGTCCATGTCCATCTCGAAAAAAGCCCCCGCGCCGCGCGTCCTGTGGAAGGGCGCCATCAGCTTCGGCCTCGTCCACATCCCGGTTGCGCTGTACTCGGCCACCACCGACCACGGCATCGACTTCGACTGGCTCGACAAGCGCACCATGGACCCGGTCGGCTACAAGCGCATCAACAAGAAGACCGGCAAGGAGATCGCGCGCGAGCAGATCGTCAAGGGCATCGAGTACGAGGACGGCGAGTACGTGGTGCTCAGCGACAAGGAGATCGCGGCCGCCTATCCCAAGACCACGCAGACCATCGAGATCGAGACCTTCGTGCCGGCCAACGGCATTCCCTTCGTGTACCTGGAGCGGCCCTACTACGTGGCGCCGATCAACCGCGGCGCGAAGGTGTACGCGTTGCTGCGCGAAACCCTTCAGCGCAGCGGACGTGTGGGCGTGGCCCGTGTCGTGATCCAGACCAAGCAGCACCTGGCGGTGCTGGTGCCCGTGGGCCCCGGCCTCGTGCTGAACCTGCTGCGCTGGGGCGCGGACATCCGGCCGTGGACCGACCTGCCGCTGCCTTCGGAAGACGCGAAGAAGGCCGGCCTGAGCGAGCGTGAGCTCAAGATGGCCACGCAGCTGGTCGACGACATGAGCGCCGACTGGGACCCCGACGAATTCAAGGACGAGTTCAAGGACGAGATCATGCGGCTGGTGGACAAGAAGGTGAAGGCCGGCCAGACCGAGACTGTCACGCAGCCCGAGCCCGAGGAAGAGCAGCGCACCGGCGAAGGCCGCGGCGCCAAGATCCTCGACCTGACCGAGCTGCTGCAGCGCAGCCTGCGCAAGGGTGGCGGCAAGCCCACCAAGGAAGAAGAGGAGGAAGAGGACGCAGAACCGGAACCGCCGCCCAAGGCCGCCGCGAAGAAGCGCAAGCCGGCCGCGAAAGCCGCGCGCAAGACCCCCGCCCGCCACCGCCGCGCCGCCTGAGGGAGGCCGGCCGCGATGGGCTCCACTGCATCGACCGCGCGCAAGGCCCTGGCGCGTTACCACGGCAAGCGCGATTTCTCGCGCACGCCGGAGCCCGAGGCCGGCGGCCGGCCGGGCAAGGGCGTGTTGTCCTTCGTGATCCAGAAGCACCACGCGAGCCATCTGCACTACGACTTCCGGCTCGAACTCGACGGCACGCTCAAGAGCTGGGCCGTGCCGAAGGGCCCGTGCCTCGATCCGTCCGTGAAGCGCATGGCCGTGCACGTCGAGGACCACCCGATCTCGTACGCGGATTTCGAGGGCACGATCCCGCCGAAGCAGTACGGCGCGGGCACCGTGATCGTCTGGGACCGCGGCGACTGGCTGCCCGAGGGCGACGCGCGCAAGTCGCTCGCCGCCGGCAAGCTCAAGTTCGAACTGCGCGGCGAGAAGCTGCACGGCCACTGGACGCTGGTGCGCATGCACGGCAAGGGCGACGACAAGCATGAGCCCTGGCTGCTCATCAAGGAACGCGACGGCGAGGCGCGGGCGATCGGTGAGTACGACGTGGTCGAAGAACAGCCGGCGAGCGTGATCACCGGGCGTGGCGTGGACGAGGTGGACCAGCCGCCGAAGAAAGTCGCCGGCAAGGCGCCCGCAAAAAAGCTTGCAGGAAGAACCGAGAAAAGGACCGCGAAGAAATCCCCGCTGCCGGCCACTTTCCAGCCCCAGCTCGCCACGCTCGCGGCTTCGCCGCCTTCATCTCCCGGCGACTGGCTCTACGAGCTCAAGTTCGACGGCTACCGCCTGCTGGCGCGCATCGACCGCGGCAAGGTCCGCTGTTTCACCCGCAATGGCCACGACTGGACCGCGAAGCTGCCCGCGCTCGAGAAGGCGCTGGCGAAACTGCCCACGGCCGGCGCATGGCTCGACGGCGAGATCACCGTCGAAGGAGAGAACGGTGCGCCCGACTTCCAGGCGCTGCAGAACGCCTTCGATCGCGGCAAGACCTCGTCCATCGTCTACTGGCTGTTCGACGCGCCCTTCCTCGATGGCGAAGACCTGCGCGACATGCCGGTCGAGGAGCGCCGTGCCCGGCTCGCGCAGTTGCTCGGCCGAAAGCCGCCCGCGCCGCTGCGCCTGAGCGAGGCCTTCGACGCTTCGCCGCGCGACCTGCTCGCGTCGTCGGCGCACATCGGTTTCGAGGGCATCGTCGGCAAGCGCAAGGGATCGCCGTACGTGTCGCGCCGCTCACCCGACTGGATCAAGCTCAAGAACCAGCAGCGGCAGGAGTTCGTGATCGGCGGCTTCACCGCGCCGAAGGGCTCGCGCACCGGCTTCGGCGCCTTGCTGCTGGGCGTGCACGACGAGGCCACCGGCCGGCTGCGCTACTGCGGCAACGTGGGCACGGGCTTCGATGCGGGCCGCCTCGCCGATGTCAAGGCCCGCCTCGACAGGCTGGCCACCGACGCCTGCCCCTTCGAGCCTGCGCCGCGCGGCGTCAGGGCGCAATGGGTCAAGCCCACGCTCGTGGCCGAAATCTCGTTCGGCGAATGGACGCGCGAAAACCGCGTGCGCCAGGCCGTGTTCCAGGGGCTGCGCGCCGACAAGCCCGCGCGCGACATCCGGCGCGAGCGGCCGCAGCGGATCAGGGAGATCGAGGCCGCACCAAAGCCGAAGAACCAGGAAGCAAAGACACCCATGATCCCGAAGATCACCCACGCCGACCGCGTGATCGACAAGCACAGCGGCATCACCAAGGGCGCACTCGCGGCCTACTACGACAGCGTAGCGAAACTCATGCTGCCGCACCTGCGCGGCCGGCCGGTGTCGCTGGTGCGCGCGCCCGAGGGCGTGGGCGGCGAGCTGTTCTTCCAGAAGCACCTGCAGAACAGCGAGATCCCCGGCGTGCGCCTGCTCGATCCCGCACTCGATCCGGGCCACGAGCCGCTGCTGCAGATCGACTCGAAGCAGGGCCTGCTCGGCGCCGCGCAGATGAACGTCATCGAGCTGCACACCTGGAATGCCACCTCGCGTGCCATCGGCAAGCCCGATCGCATGACCTTCGACCTCGACCCCGGCGAGGGCGTCGCATGGCCGCAGATCCAGGAGGCCGCGACGCTGGTGCGCACGCTGCTCGACGAACTGGGCCTGCCGTGCTTCCTCAAGACCAGCGGCGGCAAGGGGCTGCACGTGGTGGTGCCGCTGCGGCGGCAGTACGACTGGGACACCGTCAAGGGCTTTTCACAGGCCGTGGTGGCGCACCTGGCCGAGACCATTCCGTCGCGCTTCGTGGCGAAGAGCGGCCCGCGCAACCGCGTGGGCAAGGTGTTCGTGGACTACCTGCGCAACGGCTTCGGCGCAACCACCGTCAGCGCATGGTCGGCGCGTTCGCGCCCGGGGCTGGGCGTGTCGGTGCCGCTTGCGTGGGACGAATTGCCGGCCTTGACCAGTGCCGCGCAGTGGACTGTCGCCAACGCGGCCGAACGCTTCGAGACCGGCAACAAGCCCTGGGCCGCCATGGAGCGCAGCCGCAAGGGGCTTGCCGCGGCGATGAAGCTGCTGGGCTACAGCAGCAAATAGGCATCCCTGCATTCCTCCCTCCCCTTCCGGGGGAGGGTCTTGAAGAAAACGCTGCGCCTCATCGAAGGCCTGCACCCATCCCAGCCTTCCCCCGGGAGGGGAAGGAGCAAAACCCGACGCTACTGAAGCACTTCCTCGGTCGTCACTTCAAAGCGCTCCAGCGTGTTCGCGCCGAACACCATCGTGATCGGCACGTCCGCCGCGTCGCGCCCGCGCGCGATCACCACGCGGCCGATGCGCGGCGTGTTGTGGCGCGCGTCGAAGGTGTGCCAGCGGTTGCCCAGGTACACCTCGAACCATGCGCTGAAGTCCATCGGAGAAGGCACCGGCGGAATGCCGATATCGCCGAGATAGCCCGTCACGTAGCGCGCCGGAATGTTCATGCAGCGGCACAGGGTGATCGCGAGGTGCGCGAAGTCGCGGCATACGCCCGTGCCTTCGCGAAAGCCTTCCGTGGCGGTGCGCGTGGCCCGCGCGTTCCCGTAGTCGAAGCGCAGGTGCCGGTGCACGAAGTCGCAGATCGCCTGCACGCGCGACCAGCCCGGCGCCACGTTCGAGAAGTTGGCCCAGGCGAACTCCAGCAATTCGCTGTCGACCTCGCAATAGCGGCTCGGCAGCACGAAGGGCAGCGTGTCCACCGGCAGGTCGGCCGCCATGTGCCCGACGGCGCCGAAGTCCACCGGGTCGGGCCAGCCGGTGTCGTACACCACCGCGCGGTTGCGCAGGCGCACGCTCTTCACTCCCGGGGGGACGTGCACGCGCGCGCAGTGGTTGCCGAATCCGTCCAGGTAATGGTCGGTGGCCAGTGGCGGGCTGAGCGTGATGTTCTCCTCCCCTTGCAGGTCCCGGGCGCGCGAGGGATGCACCTGGAGCATGTAGATCACGGCCGTGGGGGCGGTGACGCCGAGTTCGATGTCGAAACCGATTCTGATCAGCATGGTTCTTTTCTTCTTTCTTTCTTCCCTGTGTTGGACCCATGCTATGCGACGGCGCTCCCCGATCCCACGGCCAGGGCGCGCGAAGCTTCGTAGGCGGGCAGGAGGTGCTGTCGGCCCGCTCCTACCTCGTCCGCGTGCCTTCTCCCACAGCGGTGGAAGGGCGGCCACTACGGGGTCCGGGCGCTGCGAAACATAACCTTGCATTTCGCTTGCAGCCCCGGAGTGGACCATGGAGTTCTCATCGCTTTTCGACTCGTTCATCGGCACCTGGGGCGCTGAAATCCTGTTGTGGACCGTCGCCGCCGCGGCGGGCAGCATTTGCCTGATCGCCCTGGTCAACGTGCTCGACATGTTCCTCGACAACAACGAAACGGGCTGAACGCCCACCCCATGAAAGACTCCAGCAGATCCACGATGACGCCGCAGAACAAGGCTGCCGCAGGCCGCCGCGCCAGCGCCGCCAAGGCGGGCGGCGGCAGCAACGCCAAGCAGCTGCAGCTCGAAGGCTTCACCGTCGAGCATCCGACGACCCTGACCACCAACCAGGGTCTGCAGGTACCCGACAACCACAACTCGCTGAAAGCGGGCGTGCGCGGTCCGACGCTGCTGGAAGACTTCATCCTGCGCGAGAAGATCACGCACTTCGACCACGAGCGCATCCCGGAGCGCGCCGTGCACGCGCGCGGCTCGGCGGCGCACGGCTACTTCCAGGTCTACAAGTCGATGTCGCAGTTCACCTGCGCCGACTTCCTGCAGGACCCGGACGTGAAGACGCCCGTCTTCGTGCGCTTCTCGACCGTGGCCGGCTCGCGCGGCTCGGCCGACACGGTGCGCGACGTGCGCGGCTTCGCCGTCAAGTTCTACACCCGCGAGGGCAATTACGACCTCGTGGGCAACAACATCCCGGTGTTCTTCATCCAGGACGCGATCAAGTTCCCCGACCTCATCCACGCCGTGAAGCCCGAGCCGCACCACGAGATGCCGCAGGCCGCGAGTGCGCACGACACCTTCTGGGACTTCGCCTCGCTGATGCCCGAGAGCACCCACATGCTGATGTGGGCCATGAGCGACCGCGCCATTCCGCGCAGCCTGCGCATGATGGAAGGCTTCGGCGTGCACACCTTCCGCTTCGTCAACAGCCGCGGCGAGAGCCACTTCGTGAAGTTCCACTGGAAGCCCAAGCTCGGCATCCACGGCCTCGCGTGGGACGAGGCGCAGAAGATTGCCGGCAAGGACCCGGACTTCCATCGGCGCGACCTGTGGGAAGCCATCGAGAACGGCGACTTCCCCGAGTGGGAGCTCGGCGTGCAGATGATCGCGCAGGACAAGGAGCACTCGCTGGGCTTCGACCTGCTCGACCCCACCAAGCTGATTCCAGAAGAAATGGTGCCGGTGCAGAAGATCGGCAGGCTGGTGCTCAACCGCAACCCCGACAACTTCTTCGCCGAGACCGAGCAGGTGGCCTTCCATCCGGGCCACGTGGTGCCCGGCATCGACTTCAGCAACGACCCGCTGCTGCAGGGGCGCCTGTTCTCGTACACCGACACGCAGATCTCGCGCCTGGGCGGCGCCAACTTCCACGAACTGCCGATCAACAAGGGCGTGTGCCCGTTCCACAACTTCCAGCGCGACGGCATGCACAGGCAGACCATCGCGCGCGGCCAGGTGGCCTACGAGCCCAACACGCTGGGCAGCGGCACGGAGTTCCGCGTGGACGGCGGCAGCCACGGCTTCCAGTCGTTTCCGGAAGAGACCGAGTCGCCCAAGGTGCGCCGCCGCAGCCCCTCGTTCGACGACCACTTCACGCAGGCGCGCCTGTTCTTCAACAGCCAGAGCGCGGCCGAGAAGGAGCACATCATCGCGGCCTTCCGCTTCGAGCTGTCGAAGCTCGACGTGCCGGCCATCCGCCAGCGCATGGTAGACAACCTCGCGCACGTGGACGAGAAGCTGGCACGCCGCGTGGCCGAGCCGCTGGGCATCGGCGAGCCCGATGCCAGGGCGGCGGCGGGGCGCGCGGGCTTTCGCGACCACCGCATATCGCTGCCCATCGACGAGTCGCCGGCGCTGCGCATGGTCGACACGGGCGACGGCTCCATCCGCACGCGCAAGGTCGCGGTCCTCGTGGCCGATGGTGTCGATTCGGCTTCGCTGAAGCCGATCCGCGATGCGCTCGAGCAGGCCGGTGCGCAATGCAAGACAGTGGGCCCGAAGCTGGGCACTGTCGCCAGCGCATCGAAGCGCCAGATCGACGTCGACATGACCTTCGCCAACACGCCCTCGGTGATGTTCGACGCCGTGCTCGTGCCGGCCGGCAGCGAGAGCGCCGCCGCGATGTCGGGCATCGGCGATGCGGTGCACTTCGTGCTCGAGGCCTACAAGCACTGCAAGGCGATCTGCACGGTGGGCGAGGGCGTGCGGCTACTGTCCACGCTCGGTATCGCCGCGGACACGCCGCCGGCCGATATGCCGGCGGGCGTGGTGGTGGCGGCCACGCCGGTCACCAACCTGGGCGACACGACGGCGGCGATGCAGGTGGCGAACGATTTCATCGCGGCCATCGCCAAGCACCGGCACTGGGACCGTGCCAACGTCGACGCGGTGCCCGCGTAGTCCATTTGCGCTAGACCGTATTGCGAATAGGCGCGGCAGGAGGCCGCTCCTAGACTTTCCCCCCGAGGCCTGAACGGCGCGCACTCTCGCGACGTCGATGGTCCGCTGACCGCGGGCTCACAGGGCTGCGCACGGGGGTCCAATGGCTTGGTTTTCGAGATGGGGATGGCAGCGCCCGGCACGTTGTCGTGCAGCTGTCGCGAGTGCTCTCGGTCTTGCAGGCATTCTTTTCCTGGGCTTCGGCCCTTCGGCATCGGCACAGCAGCAGCAACGTCCAGCAGTGCCGGCGGTGTCGTCGAATGCCGAAGCCGCAGCCAGCAAGATGGAGCAGGCCCGCCTGGACGACACCGACACCTTGCTGGCATTGACCAGCGAGGGCGCGGTGCTCTACGGGCAGGACGCGGTCAAGCTCTCGGGTTACCAATACTGCAGCCAGGCCGTCGCACTGGCGGAGGCCGGCGAGTTCCGCCAGAGCGTGCGCGCCGCGAGCAAGGCGCTGCACCTGGCCAACGCCACCAACGATCCGAACCTGATGGCCATGGCCAATCGCGACCTGGCCATCGTCTACAGCTACTCGGGCCAGCTCGAGAAGGCCGAGGAGTTCGCACGCGAAGCGCTCAAGCACCCGGCGCGCGATCCCAAGCTGGTGGTCGGCCCGGTGCAGAAAGTGATCGGCGACGTGCGCACGCGCCGCGGCGATTTTTCCGGCGCGGTGCTCAGCTACGACGAGGCATTGGCCAACAGCTCGCCGCGCTATGCACCGCTGGTGCAGGCCTCGCTGGTCAATGCGCTGATCGAATCGGGCGACCCGGCGCGGGCACGCGAAGTGCTTGGCACCATGGCGCCGCCGAAGGACGCACCGCTCACCGCGCAGCTCGACCGCACCCGCGCGCGGCTGCTGCTGGCCGAGAACAAGCCCGCCGAGGCGCGCGACATGTACCGCGCACTCACCGCGCGGCAGGTCGGCGCCGACACCGAGTACTACCGTCTCTGGGCCTGGGACGGCGTGGCGCGCAGCGAACTCGCGCTGGGCCAGAAGCAGGCCGCGGCCGAAGCCGTGGGCCGCGCGCTCGGCGACGTCGACAAGGTGCGTGCCAAATTCCGCAGCGAGGAATTCAAGATGGGCCTGTTCTCGGACCTGCAATCGGTGTTCGAGCGCGGCGTGGCCATCTACAGCGACGCGGGCGATGCGCGCCAGGCCTTCGAGGTGAGCGAGCACAGCCGCTCGCGCGCATTGCTCGACGCGGTGCGCGGCCGGGCCAAGATCAACGAGCAGGCCGCCAACACCGTCGATCTCGCCGCGCTGCAGCGCATGCTGGCACCCGACGAGCGCGTGGTGCAGTTCCACTCGCTGCCCGACCGCCTCGTGGTGTGGGTCGTGAGTTCCGGCGACATCACCGAGAAGACGGTGGCCGTGAAGCGCGACGACCTCAACGAGCTGGTCGAGACCTTCCGCAATTCCATCGTGCGCGGCCGCCGCGCCGCCATCACCAACGCAGACAAGCTGGGCGCCGCGCTGCTCGGGCCGCTCGGCCTCGCGCCGGGGCAGCGGCTGATCGTGGTGCCGCACGGGCCGCTGCACTACCTGCCGTTCCAGGCGCTGCGGCTGGATGGCCGTTACGTCATCGAGAAGCATCCGGTGGCTGTGGCGCCGTCGATCAGCATCGCCGTGCAGCTCGCGCAGCGCACGCCGCGCGTGAACGCGTCGCTTACCGCCTTCGGCAATCCGCGCATCGAGGACAAGTACGACCTGCCCGGCGCCGAGACCGAGGTGAAGCAGCTCGCGCAGCTGTTCCCGCGCAACACCGTGTACATGGGCGCGGCCGCCACCAAGACGCAGTTTCGCGACGTGGCCACGCGCTCGCCGCTGATGCATGTGGCGGCGCATGCCGAGGCCGACGCGGTCGATCCGCTGTACTCGCGCATCCTGTTGGCCAACGAAGGCGGCAAGCAGAATTTTCTGGAAGCGCACGAGATCCTCGGGCTGCCGATGGACGGCACCGCGCTGGTCACACTGTCGGCCTGCGAGTCGGGCCTCGGGCGCATCGCACAAGGCGACGAGGTGCTGGGCTTCACGCGCTCGTTCCTCTCGGCCGGCAGCTCCAGCCTGATCGCCTCGCTGTGGCCGGTGTCGGACGACGCGACCGCGGTGCTCATGAGCACGCTCTACGGCGAGCTGGCCAAGGGGCGCGACATCCAGAAGGCCATGCAGGCCGGACAACTCGCGGTGTTGAAGGACCCCAAGATGTCCCATCCCTTCTTCTGGGCGCCGTTCAACCTGATCGGCAACTGGCGTCTTACGGTGGGGGGATGAGATGACGTGCCTTGTTTTTGAAGAGCGCTGTTTGGGGGGCGATCACGCCGACGGGGGACATTCGCGGAGGGGAGTACCCGGTGGCCTGTGCACGCACTCCGAACAGCCAGCAACGCAACGCGCAACGGAGCACTGACATATGCGCGCCAGTCAACGCCCCACCCCGATTGCCTTCGCAGTCACAGCCTTGGTCAGTGCAACCTTGCTGGTCGCAGCCGAGCGTACGCACGCGTCCGATACCAACACTTTGCTGTCGACCCAGGACCCCTGCGGCACCTGCGATCGCCCGCTCGCGCAAGCCCCCACCGGTGCCGTCGCACCGCAGAGCCTGCCCGCGCCGCCGCGCCCCGCCGGCTCGACGTTCAGGCTCAACGACTTGCGGCTCAACGGCGTGAAAGCGCTGAGCAACGAAGAACTGCAATCCATCACCGCCCCCTACATCGGCCGCGACGTCACGCTCGGCGATCTCGAAGAACTCGCAAAGGCCATCACCGCACGCTACAAGGAGCGCGGCTACTTCCTGGCGCAGGCCGTGGTGCCGGTGCAGACCGTGCGCGACGGTATCGTCGAGATCAGCGTGATCGAAGGCCGCCTCGGCAAGGTCGACGTGGTGGTCGCGCCCGATGCGCCGACCAGCGAATCGCGCGTGCGCGGCTTCCTCGCGCCGCTGCAGCCCGGCGAGGCCGTGAGCGCGCCGGCTTATGAGCGCGCCATGCTGCTGCTGTCCGACCAGCCCGGCGTCAAGGTGTCATCGGGCCTGCAGGAAGGCTCGCAGTCCGGCACCACCGACCTGTCGGTGGAAGTGGTCGCCGCGCCGCGCTGGGCCTTCACGGCCGAGGCCGACAACCACGGCACGAAGGAGTCGGGCCGCTACCGCCTCGGCGGCACGCTGCGCTGGGCAAGCCCCTTCGGCATCGGTGACAACCTGGACCTGCGCGCCATGGTCTCCAACGGCAATGCGCTGCAGTTCGGCCGCGTCGCCTACGAGGCGCCCATCGGCAGCAGCGGCCTGCGCGTCGGCGTGGGGCTGGCGCGCGTCAATTACGAGCTGGGCGGCGAGTTTTCGGAGCTGGGTGCACAGGGCAAGGCCGACGTGTTCGACGTCTCGCTGAGCTACCCGCTCATCCGCCAGCGCCAGCAAAACCTCTTCCTGCGCCTGTCGGCCGACAGCAAGAAGCTCACCGACGAGTACACGGCGGTCGACTTCTCGGCGCGCAAGCGGGTGCGCGGCTTCGGCCTGGGCTGGACCTGGGAGCGCCGCGACGACTGGCTGGGCGGCGGCTACTGGGCCAGCACCGGCACGCTCTACCACGGCAGGCTCTCGATCCGCGATGCCGACAGCCTGCAGACCGACCAGGGCCTGGGCGGCCACCGCACCGAGGGCGGCTTCACCAAGGCCACTTTCCAGTTCTCGCGCCTGCAGGGGGTGCTGCCCCGGCATTCGCTGTACCTGGCGCTGGGCGGCCAGTGGGCCAGCAAGAACCTCGATGCCTCGGAGAAGCTTTCGCTGGGCGGCGCGCGTGCCGTGCGCGCCTACCCCTCGGGCGAATTGCTGGTGGACCAGGGCCTGATCGCCACCGTGGAATGGCGCTGGTCGCTCGACGCCGAGTTCACGCCCTTCGTGTTCTACGACGCGGCGCACGGGCGCCAGATCAAGAACCCCACGATCTTCGACGCCAGCCCCAATTCGCGCAGCCTGCGCGGTGCGGGCATCGGCCTGAGCTGGACGCGGCCCGGCAACTTCACCATCAACGCCACGCTGGCCTGGCGCGCCGGCACCGACCCCGCGCGCACCGACGGCGGCGGGCACAACCCGCGGCTGTACGTGCAGGCGCAAAAGACCTTCTGAGGGCACCATGAGAAACCGTGATCTTTCCGCGAAGGCCCTGCCGCGGCACTGGCGCCTTCAGCCGCTGGCGCTGTCGCTGGCCTGTGTGGGCATGGTGCCGGCCTGGGCGCAGCTCAGCCTGCCGACGGGTTTTCCCCAGAGCGGCGCCGTGGTGTTCGGCAATGTGAACGTCGGCCCCAATGGCACGGCGACCAGGCAGACGCTCAACCAGGCCACGATGAACGCGATCGTCAACTGGCGTGCGTTTTCGCTGGCCGGCGGCAATACGCTCAACATCAATCAGCAGATGGGCTCCGCGAGCGTGATGCTCAACCGGGTGGTGGGCACCGGCGGAGTGATCGAACAGTCGGTCATCAACGGCGCACTGTCGGCCAACGGGCATGTGTTCGTGGTCAACCCCTCGGGCATTCTCTTCGGCAACGGCGCTCAGGTGAACGTCGGCGGGCTGGTGGCATCCACGCTGGACATCAGCGACAGCCAGATCGCCAAGGACGTCAGCGTGGTGGGGAAGGGCAGTCAACTGTTGTTCGGTGGTGGTGCCAACGATGCCACCAGCACCGCGCGCGTGATGGTGCAGGACGGCGCGGTCATCCAGGTCGGCCAGGGCGGCACGGCCGGGCTGATCGGCGCGCTCGTGCGCAACGAGGGCCAGATCAGCGTGGCGCAGGGTTCGGTGGGGCTGGTGTCGGCCTCCAAGGTGACGCTGGACTTCCAGGGCGACGGGTTGACCCGGTTCACCGTGCCCGCCGACGGGCTGATGCACATCGACCTTGGCGCGGTGCAAACCACCACGACGGGTCCGGATCCCCTTCTCGACGCCAGCACCACGGCACAGGTGATGAACGGCCCGGCCGCGGGCAGCGCGAACGCGAGGTCCGGCACCATCGCCGCCGACGGCGGCCGCGTGGTGCTGGTGGGCGCTTCCGACTACGGCCAGCTGGTGGTCAACCAGAGCGGCACCGTGCAGGCGCGTTCGCTGGTCAACCGGGGCGGCGAGATCGTGCTCGAGGGGATCGGCTCTGCCTTTGTCTCGCGCGCCGGCGTGGCGACGAGCGGCACGCTGGACGCCAGCGCGGTGGAGGCCGGCGCGGCCGGCGGCACGGTGCGTGTGAGCGGCGGCAACGTGCAGATTTCGGGCCAGCTCACGGCCCGCGGCCTGGGCAGCGGCGCCGGCGGCACGGTGACGACGGAAAGCGTGGGCGCCGGCCTCGGCGGCGACCGGCTGGTGGTGGACGAAAACACGGTCGTCGATGCCAGCGGCGGCGCCAGCGGCCAGAACGGCCTGTGGGAAGTGAAGTCCAGGATCGACCTGGCCGTGACGAACAACCTCGCGACCTACACCGACATCTCCGCGGTCAGCGACAAGGCCATCGGCGGCGCGCTCGGGCGGGGCACCGATGTGAGTGTCACGAGCGAGGCCATGCGGCTGAACACGGAGCCGGTGGGCTGGACCCGCAGCGGCAACGGCGTGAGCATCGATAGCGGGGCGCAGATCGTGAAGAACGGCGACAGCCGCGCCACCACGCTCGCGGTGAACTCGGGAACCAACATCGGGGTGTCCGGCAGCATCCTGTCGAACCAGAATGGCCCGCTGAACGTCGATCTCAACGCCGACGCCTTCGGGGGGCCTTTGCCCGACACGGCCACCACCGGCCGCGCCGGAACCATCGTCCTGAGCGGCGCGACTGTCCAGACCGACGGCGGCAACATCCGCCTCTATGGCCAGAGCGACGCGGAGAACGGACGCGCCATCGGCAGCCTGATGGTCGGAGGAATCTCCTCCGGCCTCGAAGTCGGCCCAAGTCCTGCCACGCAGCCCGTGGCAGCGATCCTGCTGGCCGACAGCAAACTCTCCACCTGCGCCGTGAGTCCGGGCGAAGCCTGCGGGGGCAGCGGCAGCATCACGATGCGCGCGCAGGGCGACACCAGCGCGGGCGTGGCCACCGGCGCCACCACGCTCCACGTCAGCCATTCGGGCATCGACATGGTCGGTGGTTCGATGACCACCGGCGCCGGCGCGATCAATCTCGACGGACGCGGCGGCATCGGCGCTTCCGGCCTGTCGCTGTCGCCCTCGGCGCTGGGTGGGGCGCCCACGCTGACCTCGGGCAGCGGCACCATCACGCTGGCGGGCAGTTCGCGCAGCCCGGCCGGCGCCAACCCGACGGGCGCCTACTACGGCTACGGCCAGGGCGCGGGCCAGGACCCAGGGCTGGGCGCCGGCACCGGCGTGGTGCTGTCGGGCGCGGCCATCAGCACCGGCGGCAGCGTGAGCATCGCCGGCCAGGGCGGCGATCTTTCCGGGCTGCGCAACGACCTGGGCCTCATGGGGGTGCTCGGCGGCGTGACGGACAGCGGCGGCACCGTCATCGGCTCGCACTTCGCGGCGGGCGACGGCACGGCCATTACCGGCAGCAGCATCCAGGCCGGCCAGGGGCAGACGCTGAGCGTGACCGGCACCGCGGGCAGCCAGGGCTTCCAGGTCGTCAACGACGCCAACGGAACGCCCGTCATCACACCGGACACCTTCGATGCCTGGGCGGTCAACGTCGCCGGCGGCCGAAGCCTGGTGGCGCACGGAGGACAGGTGAGCATCGGCGCCGGCCTCGGCGACGTGCGCCTGGCGGCCACCGGCTACGACCAGCCGCTGGTCGACGTGTCGAACGACGCCGGTGCCGGCGGGACCGTCCACGTGACGGGGCGCAACATCCTGGTTGCCGCCCAATCCGACCTGCCCCGCGCCATCGACGCCAGCGGCTTGACCGGCGGCGGCAGCATCGACCTGCACGCGGTGGCCCAGGCGGACGTCATCCGCAGCGGCGTGGCGGTGGTCGAGGGCGGCGCCGTCCTGCAGGCCAATGCCCTGGGCAGCGGCAACGGCGGACGCATCACCGTCTTGGGCGACAACTCGATCCGGGCCCTCGGCAATTTCGAAGCCAGGGGCGGCAGCGCCGGCGGCAACGGCGGCACGATCGAAACCTCGGGCGGCTCGTTCGACCTGAGCGGCATCCGCGTCGATGCCTCGGCCCCTGCGGGCCAGGCGGGCCGTTGGATCATCGATCCCTACGACGTGACCATCGCACACGGGACGGCCAGCGGCTCGCTGCCCACCAATCCCTTCGAGCCGGTGGCCACCTCGACCATCCAGGACGGCGACATCAACAGCGCGCTGAACAGCGGCACGAGCGTGACCATCACCACGGGCAGCGGCGGCACGGACGCGGGCGACATCCGCTTCGGCAGCGGCATGCTGATCGAGCGAACGGTGGGCAGCGCGCCACTGGCGTTCGAGCTGGATGCGGCGCACTCGATCGGCGACCGTGTCTTTTCCAGTGCGTATGTGGCGCCCATCATCCGCTCGACGACGGGGCCGATGGACGTGATCTTCAACGCCGGTTCTGCCGGGGCGCTCGAGGGCTACGTCCATTACTTCGGCAATACGGGGGCCGATCAGGCCGTCATCTCCACCAACGGGGGCCGCGTGCTGGCGCACGCCACGGGCACGGGCTATGCCGAAGTGGTTTTCAATTCCGCCAGCATCGACACCGGCGGCGGCGAGCTGCGCCTGCTGACGGACGGGCCAAGCACCACCCAGTTCGTCGCGCTCAGCGGCGATGTGCACACGCGCGGCGGCAGCGTGACGCTGGACTCCGGCTTCACCGGCAGCAGCCCCGCGTTCAGCGACATCAACATCGATCTCGACGGCACCATCGACACGGGCGGCGGCGCGGTGTCCATCCATGCGCATGGCGTCGGCGGCATCTACGATTCGGTGACCAGCAGGTTCAACAACCGGATCATCACCAACGGCGGGGCGGTGTCGATCCTCAACGGACAGACCGGTGCGCCCTCGGGTTTTGTCCTGCTGCAGGGCACCCAGATCGACACGCGCGTCGGCCAGTCCGATGCGGGCGCCGGCGGCGCCGTGAGCATCGCCGGCGGCGGCGTGAGCATCAACGGAGCGCGCATCGACAGCGCCACCGGCGACGTGACCATCACGGGGACCGGCGGCACGGGCCAGAGCGGCAGCGCGGTGCAGCTGGACTCCCTCTTCCTGAGGGCCGTGGGTGTCCCGGTCTCCACCGCCATCTCGACCACCAGCGGCAACGTGCTGATCCGGGGCGTGCAGGACTTCGACCGCGGCTCGAACGCGTCCTTTGCGACGCACGGCGTGCTGGTCACCGGCGGCAGCAGCATCACCACCGGCAGCGGCAACATCGCGCTGCGGGGCCTGTTTGCCAGCGCGCCGGTCGACGGCACCGACAGCGGCGTGCGGCTGGAAGACGGCGCGCGCCTGGCCACCACCGGCGGCGGCAGCATCGAGCTGACCGGCAGCTCCCTGCGGGGCACCCCCGGCGTGTCGATCCAGCCCGGCATCTCGTCGTTCACCGGCGGTCCCGGCGCGGTGCCGCAGGTGCAAAGCAGCGGCAACCTGGTGCTGCGCGTCAGCAACGACGGCAGCGCGCCGGCCCTGGCAATCGATGTGCCGGTGAGCGCCGCCGGCGTCATCAACCTGCGGCCGGGCGGCATGGACGGGGCGCTCAACGCCTACGACGCCACGAGCACCGGCATCACCGTCGGAGGCGCGGCGGGGCCCGGGTTCACGCTGTCGGATGCGCTGCTGTCGCGGTTGAGCGCGCCGACAGTGGTGGTGGGCAGCAGCACGCACGACGGCACCATCACCGTGGCCGGCCCGGTGGCGACCGGCGGCGCGCTCACGCTGCAGAACGAAGGCCAGGGCGACGGCACGGGCGGCATCGTGCTGAACGGCGCCGTCACGGCGGACCGCCTGGGCCTGCTCTCGGCCGGCGACATCACGCAGACGGTGAAAGCACCGATCACCGCCCAGCACCTGCTGGCGCGCTCCAGCCGCGGCAGCGTGCTGCTGGACCAGGCGGCCAACAACGTGAGCGAGAACACGCTGGGCGGCGGCGCTGCCGGCGCCTTCCGCTATCAGGACGTGGATGGCGTGCGCATCGGCGCGCTGTCGGTCACCGGCTTCGACGCCGGCACCAACCAGCCGCAGGTGGTGTCGGCCACCTCGATGGCCGCCGACACGGTGTTCGTGCGCACGCTCTCGGGCGATCTCACGCTGGACACCGCCGTCATCAGCACCTCGGGCGCCGACCTGGTCGCTGCGTCACGCTTCCAGAATGCGGGCGGCGGCAGCATCGGCGGCGCGCCCTGGCGCATCTGGGCCGACACCTGGCTGGGCGAGTCGCGCGGCGGCATCGCCGGCTCGGGCGCCACGCCCAACCTGTACCACTGCGCCTATCTGGGCCTGTGCACCGTGAGCATCACGCCGGGCGACAACCACTTCATCTACGCCCAGCAGCCGCGGGCCACGGTGGTCATCGGCGACGCCAGCCGGCCCTTCGGCATGGCCAACCCGCCCTTCGGCTTCACCATCGGCGGGCTGATCCTGGGCGACGGCGCGGCCGGCTTCCTGGGCACGCCCGCGAGCTCGGCGGGCGCCTTCAGCCCTGCGGGGCGCTATCCGATCACCGGCAGCTTCACTTCGGCGGCCGGCTATGCGGTGGACGTGGTGCCCGGGACGCTGACCGTGACGGCGAACCTGCGCCGGCCGGACTTCCCGAGCGCGGACCTGGTGCGCGAGCTGCCCAACACCAACACCTACACCTTCGACCGCAACCTCGGCGCGCCGCCGATCTGCTTTGCCACCGGGCCGCTGGAGGGCGACCGTGCGCAGCAGGGCGGCGACCTGCTGGCGCGCGAATGGTCCCGCGTGCGCTCTCGGCCCAACCTGCTGAATTGCGTGGACACCGAGAAGCGCAACGGCTGCGCGGACTTCTGAACGAAGCCGCTCAGACGCCGCGTGCGCGGCGGTTGGACATCACGACGTTGTCCTTCGGGATCGCCTGGCCTTCCTGCATCGCGGCGATCCATGCCGCGGTCGTGGTCACGGCCGCGAAGTTGCTGTGGAACACCACGCTGAAGACGCGATGGATCTCCTCGGCCGTGACCTTACCCGCGGCGTTCTCGTACGGCAGCGCGCCGCTGGCGTCGGACAGGAACTCCACGTTCAGACCGCGGTGCATGGCCTCGTACACGGTGGAGGCATCGCAGTTCTGCGTCATGTAGCCGGCCACGCTCAGCGTGTCGATCTCGTGGCGCGCGAGCCAGTCGGCGAAGTCGGTGCCGGTGAACACGCTCGGGAAGCTCTTGGTGACGAGGTGGTCGCGCGGCCGCTTCGCGATCTCGGGGTGCAGCTGGCCGTTGTGGGTGTCGGCCTGGAACACCGGCGCGCCCTTGGGGGCATGGTGGCGCACCACGACGACGGGTGTGCCGGCGGTGCGTGCCGCGTCCATGGCCTTCGTCACGTTCGGCAGCGTGTCTTCGATGGGCGGGTACTCGATCGGCAGGCCGCCGCCTTCGAAGTATTCGTTCTGCACGTCGATCACGACGAGGGCGCGGCGCGGGGCGGTGTTGCTGCTCATGAAAGGCTCCTTCTCTTGTGTGGTTCGGATGGCCCGATTCTTCGCGGTTGCGCAGTCCGGAGAAAGTGGCCCGAAAGCCATTCATCGATAAGATCGGGCCATGCCAGCGCCAACCACCGAAACCATCGCCGTCGTCGCCTTCGACGGCATCAGCCCCTTTCACCTGTCCGTGCCGTGCATGGTGTTCGGCGAAGACCGCACCGAGAGCGGCGCACCGCGCTTCCGCCTGCGGGTGTGTGCGCCGGAGCCCGGCCCGCTGAAGACCAACGCGGGCTTCACGCTCGGGGTGCCGCACGGGCTGGAGGCCATCCGCCGCGCGCAGATCGTGGTGGTGCCTTCATGGCGCGACGACGGCAGCGCGGCGCCGCCCGCGTTGATCCGCGCGCTGCAGGCTGCGCACCGGCGCGGCGCCACCGTGGTCGGCCTGTGCCTGGGGGCCTTCGTGCTGGCCGAGGCGGGCTTGCTCGACGGCCGGCCCGCCACCACGCACTGGAAGCTGGCTGCGGCCTTCGCGAAGCAGTACCCGCAGGTGCGGCTGCAGCCCGAGGTGCTGTACGTGGACGATGGCAGCGTGCTCACCTCCGCCGGTACGGCCGCGGGCATCGACTGCTGCCTGCACCTGCTGCGCGTGCGCTACGGCGCCGAGACGGCCAACCGCGCCGCGCGGCGCATGGTGGTCGCGCCGCACCGGCAGGGCGGGCAGGCGCAGTACATCGAGCAGCCCGTGCCCGCCGCGGCCGAGCGCGATCGCCTTGCGCCACTGCTGGAGTGGCTGGGCAAGCACCTCGATACGTCGCATGAGCTGGACGACCTCGCGCGGCGCGCGCTCATGAGCCGACGCAATTTCACGCGGCGCTTTCGCGAATCCACCGGCACGACCGTGGGCCGGTGGGTGCAGAACCAGCGCCTCGCGCTGGCGCAGCGGCTGCTGGAGACCACGGACCATCCGGTCGAGCGCGTGGCGACCGGCGCCGGCTTTGGTTCGGCGGTGTCGCTGCGCAAGCATTTCACCACCGCGTTCAAGGTGTCGCCGACGGCGTATCGCCGGCAGTTCTCGCGGGCCGAGACGACGGCCTGAGCCCTCGCTGCTTGCTGCTCAGCGCTTTAGTGGGCCGCCGGCGGCAGGGCCGCGCGCGCGGCCAGCCGCAGGTAGCGCGCCTGCGTGCCTTCGGCCAGCGCGCCGCGCTGCTCCAGCAGCAGCACGCAGCGCAGCGCCAGGTCGAAGGAGCGGAAGCACCAGTGCGCCAGCATGGCCAGGTGCTTGAGCTGTGCGTCGCTCATGGCGTCGGGCCGCGTGATGTCGCGCACGTAGACCAGGTCGGCTTCGAGCAGTTGGCGCAGCGGCTGGCACGGATCACCGTTGACCACGCACGGCGCCACCGGCCAGTGCTTGAGTTCGGCCAGGCAATGCGGCAGGAAGCCCTGGCGGCGCAGCTCGAGGTCAATGTCGCCGATCGATGCCTGCCCCTGGTAGATCGGCACGAACGACACCTCGGTCTGCACCGCGACGGCCTGCGCCAGCCGGACCGCGCCTGCGCGCAGCACCGCCAGCTCGCTGCCTTGCGCGTCGATCTTCAGGAAGTCGAGGTGCTCGACTTCTTCCATGTCGTCAAGCCGGCGCGTCTGCACCGCAACGCGCGCCACCACCTGGGCCATCGGCCGCAGCAGGTCGAACAGCGCGAGCGCGGCCGGGTCGGGTTCGAGCAGGCTGGTCATGCCGGGAGCGGCGCACACGTGGAGCGTGTGTGTCCGGCCGTCGCCCACGGCCCACGGGAAGTAGCGCTCCATCGTGCCCCGCCGCCGCCGCAATGCGCGCAGCGCGTCGGGCTGCGGCTCGAAGCCGGTCACGCGGCACTGGCCGGCCGCCAGCATCGCGCGGTAGGGCGGCTCGCCGTCGATCGGGTTCGCGCCGACGTCGACCACCTGGGTGGGGCGATCGAGCGCAAGCAGCCTGGCCAGTGCTTCGTCGTTCATGCCGGTGGACCGCCGCGCGCCGCCTCGGGCTTGAAGCCGATGTCGGCGTCGAGCCAGAACAGCGTCACGACGAAGGGACGGATGTCTTTCAGGGCGGCGAGTTCGAGCATCGGCAGGTTTCCTTGAAGGAGGTCAGTTCGCGTGCACGTGCCGCCGCGTGGTCAGCAGCGCGCGCAGCTTGGCCGGCGCAACCGGCTTGGTCAGCAGCATCACGCCGCCCTGGCGCAGCCGCTGCAGCACATCGGGCCCGGTGGCGCCCGACACCAGCACCGCGAGCGCATCGGGCTGCAGGCGCTTGGCGGCGTCGATCACGTCCACGCCGTCGCCATCGCCGGCCAGCTGCAGGTCGCACAGCACGGCGTCGTAGCGGATGTCGCCGGTACCCAGCCGCGCGATGGCCTCGGCGCCGGTGTTCACGCATTCGACCTCGCAGCCCCATTGCGCCAGCAGGGCGCGGCTGCCGTCGAGGATGGCGGGGTCGTCGTCCACCACCAGGCAGCGCAGGCCGGCCAGGGGCGCGGGGGCCTGCTGTGGCGCGTCGGGCGGCGTCACGTCGGCCAGCCGTGCCGCGGGCAGCGTGAAGGCGAAGGTGCTGCCCGCCTGCAGCGCGGAGCGCACGGTGATGCGCGTGCCCAGCAGCGCAGCGATGCGCGCGCAGATGGCCAGCCCCAGCCCGAAGCCGCGGCGCCGGTCGCGCTCGGTGTTGGCCACCTGGTAGAACTCCTCGAAGATGCGGCCCTGGTGGATCGGCGCGATGCCCACGCCGTTGTCGCGCACCTCGATGCGCACGCCGGCCGTGCTGCGCCGCGCGGCCACCAGCACCGTGCCGCCCTCGGGCGCATGGCGCAGCGCGTTGGCCACGAGGTTGCCGACGATGCGCTGCAGCATCGCCGCATCGGTGCGCACGGCCAGGCCGCGGCCGCTCCAGCGCAGACGTACGCGCGCCTGCGCGGCGATGGCGGCATGCTGCGCATCGAGCTGGTCGAACAGCGCGGACAGCGCCACGTTGGTGATCGCCGGGGTCAGCACCTGCGCATCGAGCCGCGAGATCTCGAGCAGGTCGTCGAGCAGCACGCCCATGAACTCCGTGCTCTCCTGCAGCCGCAGCACGGCCGGGCGCTGCGCGGGCGAGGCGCCGGGCAGCAGGCCGTCGATGAACAGGCCCATGGCATGCAGCGGCTGGCGCAGGTCGTGGCTCGCGGCCGCGAGGAAGCGCGCGCGCGACAGCGCAGCCTGCTCGGCTTCGGCCATGCGCTGCAGCGCGACGGCGGTGGCCTCGCGCACGCGCTCCTCGCTGAGCTGGCGGTTGCTCTGCAGGCGCTCGGCGAGGCGATCGATGTCGTGCGCGAGCACCGCGAGTTCGTGCGTGTCGCGCGTGCTGTCCTCGACCACGTCGCAGCGCGCCTCGAAGTGCCCCGACTCCAGCGCGGCGACCGTGCGCGACACGCGCCGCAGTGGCCGCGTCACCGTGCGCGCCATGTGCCGCACCGAGGCCCACGCCGCCACCAGCGCGACGAGCGCGATGCCGATGCCCGCGAACAGCGAGCGGCTGCGCTCGCGCGTGTAGGCGGTGGTGTCGCGGAAGGTCTGCACCAGGCCGATGGGCGTGTCGCCCGCCGCGGTGGAGCCGGCGGGCGCGAAGGCGCTGGCGCGCGAGGCTTCGCGCAGCGTGACCGGCGCGGTGAACATGCGCAGCTGCGCCAGCGGCGGCGTCTTGGGGCCGGCCGTGACGTAGACGCCCGCGCTGTTGCTGATTTCCACGCGCGTCACCTGGCCGCCGCGCAGCGCGGCATTGGCCACGTTCTGCAGCGCCGGCAGGTCGCCGGCATAGAGGCTCAGGTCGGACATGGCCGCCACCTGCCGCGCCACGGCCTGGCCTTCGGCATCGAAGGCATCTTCGAGGGTGTGCAGCCGGTTGTGCGTGAACCAGCCGGTGAGCGCCAGCGCCACCGCCGCGCACGGCACCACGCCAAGGCGGAACAGGTCGTGCTGCAGGTTGCCGCGCACGGTCAGCGTGTGGGGAGACTGGAGCGGCGGCGGTGTTGGGGACGACACCGGCGTCCCCCGGGGTGCTACCGGACCGTGGGAAGGCGGTGCGGTGCTCATCGGGGGGGCGCGAGGCGGTCGGCCAGTTCCCGTTCCTCCGGCAGTCGCAGGCCGAGTCCGCGCGCCACGGTGGCGTTGACGCGCACAGTGGCGGGCGTTGCGGCTTCCACCAGTGGCACGTTGTTGCTGCTGCCGCCCGCACCGGCACCCACGCTCGCACCCGCCACCTTCTGGCCGAGCAGCCGCGCCTGCTGTGCGAGCTGCGACGGCGTCGAGACCGCCGCCGCCAGGCCACCCGAGCGCACCAGCCCTTCGCTGGCGCCGAACACCGGCAGGCCCGCGCCCGCCCCGGCACGAAGCACCGAGAGCGTGGCCGCCTGGTTGTCGCCGATCAGGTCGGGCAGCACCATCAGCGCGTCGCTCTGCGGCACCACGAGGCGCAGTGCGGCGGCGAGCGACCTGGCGTCGGGTGCGTACTCCACGCGCAGCTCCCAGGCCGGGTTCGCGCCCTGTGCCGCGCGCTGCAGCTCGCGCACCAGCGGCTCCGATTCGGGCGTGGCGACCACGCCCACGCGGTGCTTCTGCGGCAGCACCGCGTTGATCAGCGCGAGCTGATCGGCCATGGCCGGGTCGCGCAGCAGCACGCCCACGCGCCGGTCGCCGCGCCGCAGGGCGGGGCTGGCGGCCTTCAGGGTTTCGTACTCGAGCCGGCTCAGCATCGCCAGCACCAGCGGCTCGTGGCCCGGCCGCTCGACGGCGGCGCGCGCGGCGGCGGGGCCGACAGCCATGGTGAGCGGAGCATCGGAGGCGGTGCGCAGGCTGCGCGTGCGCACGCCGGAGTTCGCCGTGCGCTCGGCGTCCGCAGCTTCCGTCGACGCTTGCGGATCGGCGCCGCCCGGCGCGAGTCGCACCAGCTCGAACCTGCCGCCCGGCTCCTGGTCCGCGCGCAGCCGCTGCACGAATTCGGAAGACGCCGCGACGTCGTCGCCCATCAGCACCGTGAGGCTCGCCGCCGTGGCGCTGCTGCCGGCGCCCCAGGCCAAGCCCGCGGCCAGCGCGGCACCGGCCGCGCGGCGCAACCTTCCGTAGAGGGGCGAGAAGAAGGACTTCACGGCAACAAACATGGACTGCTTTCGCAGCGAAGGAGCGATGGTCCAATGTAAGGACGCCCCCCGCTTCGCGCGATAAGGCAGAGGGCTTATGTCAGCGCTGGCAGGCGCCTGCCAGTGTGACGAAACTCACACCATTGCAGCCGCTCGGCCTATGTCCGACGGACTACCTATGCACCTACCATTTGCGCGGCGGCCGCGCGCTGCGCTTGAATGGCCTGGCGCAGCACGCGCGGCGACACCGGCTTGTAGAGCACCGCGATGCCTGCACTCGCCACTTCGCGCAACCGGTCGGGCTTGGTCTCGCCGGTAACGAGCAGGCGCGCGGTACCGGCGCCGATGCCGCGCGGATGGCGCTCGAGTGCGCCGATCACGTCGAGCCCGTTGTCGCCGCCCTGCAGCAGCAGGTCGCTGATCACCATGTCGGGCGGCTGCGCCCAGGTATCGGCGAGTGCCAGCGCCTCGGCGCGGGTCTGCGCGGGCAGCACCTCGGCGCCCCAGTTGGAGAGCACCACCGTCAGGCCTTCGAGGATGGTGCGCTCGTCGTCGATCACGAGGATGCGCACGTTGGCCAGGCTCTCTTCCTCCTCGATGGCGGCAGCGGCGGGCGACACCGCCGGTGCCGGCAGCGCGGGCGGCGCCGAACGCACCAGCACCCGCACGCAGGTGCCCTTGTGCAGCTTCGAGCTCAGTTCGACGCGGGTGTTGAGCAGCTCGGCCAGCCGCTGCACCGTGGCCAGGCCCAGCCCCATGCCGCGCGCGCCGCGCGCCGCCTGGCGGCCGGTGGGCTCCACCTGGTAGAACTCCTCGAACACACGGGCCTGGTGATGCGTGGCAATGCCCACGCCGGTGTCGACCACGTCGATGCGCACGCCACGGCCGCGCCGACGCGCGCCGATCAGCACGCCGCCCTCGATGGTGTGGCGCAGCGAGTTCGACACCAGGTTGTTCAGGATGCGCGAGAGCATCACGTAGTCGCAGCGCACCCACAGGTCGGTCTTGCGCGCCACCAGCCGCAGGCCCTGCTGCTCGGCCACCGGACGGAAGTTGCGGCTGATCTCCTCGAACAGCCGGTCGAGCGGGAAGTCGATCCACTGCGGCTGCAGCACGCCCGCGTCGAGCTGCGACAGGTTCAGCAGCTCGGAGAACAGCCGGTCCAGCGAATCGACGCACTCGCGGATGTGGCCGATGCGCTGCAGCTTCACCGGGTCGGTCTCGCCGTTGGCCAGGCCGTCGGAAAACAGCGTGAGCGCGTGCAGCGGCTGGCGCAGGTCGTGGCTGGCGGCGGCCAGCAGGCGGGTCTTGGCCTGGCTCGCCACCTCGAGCTGCTGGTTCTTGCGCGCCAGCTCGGCCGTGGCCTCGTTGATGCGGCTTTGCAGCAGCCGGTGGCTTTCGGCGAGCGCGCGCGCGGCCTGGTTGAAGCCCTGCTGCAGGTGGCGCACCTCGGACGTGCCCTCGACGGCCACGCTCGCGTCCTCGCCCGCGCCGAGGCGATCGACTGCCTCGCCGAGCGCACGGATCGGCTCGCTGATGCGGCGCGCCGCCCACCAGCCCGCCAGGGCCACGCCGGCGAGGCTGATCGCCAGCACCAGCCCCACGTTGAACCAGACCGAGCGCCGCGCGCTCTGCACCGCGGCCAGGCTCATCTCGACCATCACCTGGCCGGTGTGCCGGCCGTCGTCGCCCACGATGGGCACCACCACCTGCAGGCCGTCGCCGCGGACGCGGTCGACGGTTTCGGAATTGGCCACGATCTCGCCGTCCTCCGTCCAGATCTGCACCTGCTGCACGTTGGGCTGGTAGGTGCCCGACTGGGCGGTGCGCGCCAGCGCGCGGCGGTCCATGCGCGCCAGTGGCGCCTGCGCCACCGTGGCCACCTGCAGGGCCACCGTCTGCGCATTGGCGCGCATCAGTTCGGTGAGATTGCCCAGGTGCTGCCGCGTCAGCACGGTGATTGCCGCGAGCGTGGCCAGCGTTGCCGGCACCAGCGCCAGCAGGATCAGCTGCTGGGCGAAGGTCAGGCGGGCCAGGCCGCGCAGGACGCGGAAGTTCCAGTTCATAAGGGCATTGCAAGCATGGGCGCCGAGCTTAGAGGGGCAACCCGGAACTGGGAAGGCAGGAAAAACATCACGAAACTTGCATGTATTTGATATTTAATGGCGTCCGCGCTGCCCATGTTAGACCCGCCGCTGCGCAACGGCCCTTTGTCCCAGGCCCACAAATGCAGGCTTCCATGCGCCGATTTGCCGATTTGCCAGGCGCCCTCCGTGCGGCGGCGCTGGCATTGTTCGTGGGGCTGCCGCTGTGGGCCTCGGCCCAGGCCGGCGCGCTGGACGGGCCGGTTCGCTTCGGCATCCTGCCGCTCGGAGGCGCCTTCGAGTCGCGCAACGACTGGGACCCGCTGCTGGCCGAGCTGAGCCGCGCCATCGACCGCCCGGTGAGCGTGCTGTCGGTCAACTCGTACGAGGCGCTGGAGCAGGCCATCCAGCGCGACGAGGTCGACATGGCCTTCCTGTCGGGAAAGATGGCGCTCGACGCCGTGACCCAGCGCCGCATGAAGGTGGTGGCGCAGGTGGTGCGGCACGACGGCCTGCCCGGCTACCGGGCGCTGCTGCTGGCGCGCAAGGCGCCGCCCTTCAATTCGCTGAAGAACATGCTGGAGCAGCCGGAGCGCTGGCGGCTGGCGCGTGGAGAGAAGCAGTCGGTGTCGGGCTTCATCGTGCCGCAGCTGCAGCTCTTCCTGCCGAACCACATCGCGATGGAGACGCGCTTTCTCAGCGAGACCGTGGGCACCCACCAGACCAATGCGCTGGCCGTGGCCAACAGCGAGGCCGACGTGGCCACCAACAACTCGGCCGACTTCGAGCGCTTCAAGCTGCGCTTTCCGGCCGAGACGGAGCGCCTGCAGGTGCTGTGGGAGTCGGAGCTGATCCCGCATGCCCAGATCGTGGTGCGCCGCGAATACCCGCCCGAACTGCGCAAGCGCGTGCAGGCCTTCCTGGTCGGCTACGGCCGCGCCAAGGGGCCGCGCGGCGACGCCGAGCGCGCGGTGCTCAAGTCGCTGCACGACCTGGCCGGCTTCGTGGCCGCCGACAACAGCTCGCTGCAGCCCGCGGCCAAGCTGGCCTACCAGCTCGCCAGGCAGAACGCCATGACCGCGCAATGGGTGAACGACGCCGCGCGCCAGGCCCGCCTGCAGCGCATCGAGAGCGGCTATGCGGACCAGGTCACCGTGCTCAGGGACACGACACCGTGATGAAGCCCTTGCGCGCGTTGGTCCCGCCATGGTGGCTGCTGGCTTTTCTGGCCGCCGTGCTTGCCGGGCCCTTGATGGCCATGGCGCAGGGTGCGGGCGCCGCCGCATCGACCGAGAAGACCGACAAGGCCACCCCCGTGCCGCCGGCCGTCAGGATGATCCGCTTCGGCGTGCTGCCGCTGGGCGGCGCTGTCGAATCGCGCGCGCTGTGGACGCCGCTCATGGCCGACATGAGCCGCAGCCTCGGCATTCCGGTGAGCGCCTATTCGGTGCCGACGTACGAGGAGCTGGACCGTGCCATCGGCCGCGACGAGATCGACATGGCCTTCCTCTCGGCCAAGATGGCGCTCGACGCCGTGATGCAGCGGCGCATGAAGGTGGTGGCGCAGATCGCGCGGCACCCCAGCGTGCCCGAGCACCGCGCCGTGCTGCTGGTGCGCAAGGACGGGCCGCTCAACACGCTCGAAGGCGTGCTCGCGCAGCCCGAGAAATGGCGGCTCGCGCGCGGCGACAGCCGTTCGGTCACCGGCTTCATCGTGCCGCAGAGCCAGCTCTTCCTGCCGCACAACATCGAGATGGAGACGCGCTTTCGCAGCGAGTTCGTCGGCACCCATCAGGCCACCGCGCTGGCGGTGGCGAACGGCGATGCCGACGTGGCCACCAACAACACCACCGACTTCGAGCGCTTTCGCCAGCAGTTCCCGGTGGAAGCCGAGCGGCTGCAGGTGGTTTGGCAATCGGAGCAGCCGCCCGGCGCGCCGATGGTGGTGCGGCGCGACTACCCGCCGGAGTTCCAGGCGCGGCTGCAGAGCTTCCTGACCGGCTATGGCAAGGCCAAGGGCGCGCGCGGCGACGCCGAGCGAGAAGTGCTGAAGACCCTGCGCGCGGCCTACGGCTATGCCGCGGCCGATGACAGCGCGCTGCTGCCGCAGGCACGGCTCGAATACCAGCTGGGCAGGCAGCGCGCCATGTCGGCCTCGTGGGTCAACGAGGCAGCACGCGAACAGCGGCTGCAGCGCATCGAGAAGACCTACGCGGAGCAGGTCGAGACCTTGCGCGCGGCCGCACGCTGACCGAACGCTGGAAGCAGCGCATCTACTCCCTTCGCCGTAGCTCCAAAACCCCGCATCTAGGCCGTTAGGCGGATTTGCCCGCCGCCGCCCGCGCCGGAAACTTCGTGTTTCTTTCAGGCACCCTTGCCGTTGACGGAGTGCGGATGAGTTGGCGAACAAAAGTGGTCTGGAGCGAGGGGATGCTGTTGCAGCCTCAGCACCTGCAGCAGAGCGAGCGTCATGCCGATCATGCGCGGCATGTGCTGCTGCGTTCGACCACCCCCTACGCCTGGGGCTTTGCCGAGCTGGAGATCGACTCCGCCGCGCTCACGCTGGGCAAGCTGGCATTGGTGCGGGCGGTCGGCGTGTTCGGCGACGGCACGGTGTTCGACATGCCGGCGGTCGATCCGCTGCCGGAGCCCATCGACATTCCTTCTTCCATGCGCGACGAGGCCGTGGTGCTCGCGCTGCCGCTGCGCCGTGCCGGTGCGCGCGAGGCCGACGCCGAGGAATATGAAGAGCTGGTGCGCCACCGCGTGCTCGAGTCCGAAGTGCCCGACTCCAACACCGCCGGCGAACGCACCGCCATGCTGCAGCTGGGCCGGCTCCACACGCGCCTGATGCGCGCCGGCGAAGCCACCGACGCCTGGACCACCATCGGCGTGGCTCGCGTGGTCGAGCGCCGTGCCGACAACCAGGTGCAGCTCGACCGCGCCATGCTGCCGCCGCTGCTCGACGTGGCCGGCCATGCCGTCATCCGCGCCTGGCTCGACGAACTGCTGGGCCTGCTGCGCCAGCGCGGCGAGGCGCTGGCGGGCCGCATGACCCAGGGCGGCACCGGCGGCGTGGCCGAGATCGCGGACTTCATGCTGCTGCAGGCCGTGAACCGCAACGAAGCCGTCTTCGCGCACCTGGCGAAGAGCGCGGTGCTGCACCCGCAGCATTTCTTCGAGCATGCGCTGGGGCTGGCCGGCGACCTCGCGAGCTTTCGCGACTCGCGCCGCGTGGCCCACTTCGGCCCCTACGTCCACGACGATCTCGCGATGAGCTTCCGCCCGGTCATGGACGACCTGCGGCGCAGCCTCTCGATGGTGCTCGAACAGTCGGCCATCCGCATCGACCTGCACGACCGCAAGCACGGCGTGCGCGTGGCGATGGTGACGGACGTGGAACTGCAGCGCAAGGCGACCTTCGTGCTCGCGGTGAACGCGAGCATGCCGAGCGAGGCGCTGCGCGCGCGCTTTCCGACGCAGGTCAAGATCGGCCCGGTCGAGCGCATACGCGATCTCGTCAACCTCGCGCTGCCGGGCGTCACGCTGACGCCGATGCCGGTGGCGCCGCGCCAGATTCCGTTCCATACCGGCGCGAACTACTTCGAGCTCGAGACGCGCAACAGCGACCTGTGGCGCCAGCTCGAGCAGTCGGGCGGCATCGCCATGCACATCGCCGGCGACTTCCCCGGCTTGGACCTCGCGTTCTGGGCGATACGAGCATGACCCCCAGTCTTCGCGCACTTCGTGTCGCTACGCCAACCCCCTTCCAGGGGGCAACGCCTGCGGCCCGGCAAAGCCGGTTCCGCGGCATTCCACGAATTGGCACCGTCAGCGTGGAGCCATCATGAGCACACCTCCCGATCCTTTTGCCGCCTTCGAGTCGGAGCGCACGGTCATCAAGCCCAAGCCGCGCACGCCGGGCGGCACGCCCAGCGCCCCGGCGCCCGCGCCTTTCTTCGGCGGAGCCGATCCGACGCCGGTCGCCGATGTCGGCGAGCTGGGCCTGCTCAATCCGCTGGTGTCGGCGGCCGGCAAGCTGCTGGTGCTGATCGGCAAGCTGCGCAACCTCGCGCAGCCTCCCAATGTGCCGGCCTTGCGCGCATCGACCGCCGACGCGGTGAGCCAGTTCGACGCCAGTGCGAGGCGCGCAGGCGTCGGCAACGAATCGGTGCTCGCCGCGCGCTACGTGCTGTGCACCGCGCTCGACGAGGCCGTCGCCAACACGCCCTGGGGCGTGCAGGCCGGCTGGAACAAGCAGAGCCTGCTGGTGCAGTTCCACAACGAGACCTGGGGCGGCGAGAAGGTGTTCCAGCTGCTGGCCAAGCTCGCGCAGGACGTGCCCACGCACCGCCAGCTGCTGGAGCTGATCTACAGCGTGCTCGCGCTCGGCTTCGAGGGCCGCTACCGCGTGGTCGACAACGGCCGCGCGCAGCTCGACTCGGTGCGCCAACGCCTCGCGGACCTGATCGCGAAAGACCGCCCGGCCGTCGAGCCCGAACTCTCGCCGCACTGGCGCGGGCAGGGCGCGGGCACGGTGCGCTTGCGCGAGTCGCTGCCGCTGTGGGTGTTCGCGGCGGGCTTCGCGCTGCTGCTGGCGCTCGCATGGTTCGGCCTGCGGCTCACGCTCAACCACCGCTCCGACACCACCTACGCCGCGGTGTCCAGCCTGCGCGCGCCCAACATCCAGATCGCGCCACCCGCGCTGCCGGCGAAGGCGCCACGCCTCGCGGGCTTTCTCGAACCCGAGGTGAAGCAGGGCCTGGTCACGGTGACCGACGAGGCCGACCGCAGCGTGGTGCGGCTGCGCGGCGACTCCTTCTTCGGCTCCGGCAGCGCCGAGCCGATGGCGCAGTCGCTGCCGGTGCTGCGCCGCATCGGACAGGCGCTGGCGGAGGTGAAGGGCGAGGTGCTGATCACCGGCCATTCCGACAACCAGCCGATCCGCTCGCTGCGCTATCCGTCGAACTGGCACCTCTCGGCCGCGCGGGCCGATGCGGTGAAGGGCGCGCTGTCGACGCTGGTCGATCCGGCGCGCATGCGCGCAGACGGCAAGGCCGACGCCGAGCCCGTGGCCGCCAACGACACGCCGGCCAACCGCGCGAAGAACCGCCGCGTCGACATCGTGCTGCTCACGGAACCCGAGCGCGTGGCCGCGAACACGGGAGCCGCGAAATGATCAAGAAAATCTTCGGCTTCCTGTTCAGCCCGCTGCTGCTGACGCTGCTCGCGCTGCTCATCGTCGCGCTGCTGATCTGGTGGATCGGGCCACTGGTGAAGATCGGCGCGCTCGCGCCGCTCGAAAGCGAAATGGTGCGCGCCATCGTCATCGGCGTGATCGTGCTGGTCGTGGTGTTGCGCGCGCTGTACCGCCGCTGGCGCGCGCGCCGTGCGAGCCAGCATTTGACCGACGGCCTCATGAAGGCCCCGGCCGCCAAGGCCGATGCGCCGGTCAACGGCGAGCAGAAGATCCTCGACACGCGCTTCAGCGAAGCCGTCGCCACGCTCAAGCAGATGCGCCTGCACGCCGCCGGCAGGAAGCCGGGCTGGCGCGACTGGATGTCGATCTCTGGCGGCAGCTACCTGTACGACCTGCCGTGGTACGTGTTCATCGGCGCGCCCGGCGCGGGCAAGACCACTGCGCTGGTGAACTCGGGCCTGAGCTTTCCGCTCGCCGAGAAATTCGGCCCCGGCGCGATCCGCGGCGTGGGCGGCACGCGCAACTGCGACTGGTGGTTCACCGACGAGGCCGTGCTCATCGACACGGCCGGACGCTACACCACGCAGGACAGCCACCAGTCGGAAGACAAGAGCGCGTGGGAAGGTTTCCTGGGCCTGCTCAAGAAGGCGCGCCCGCGCCGGCCGCTGAACGGCGTGTTCCTCACCGTCAGCGTGGCCGACCTGCTGAGCCAGGGGCCGGAGGCGCGCACGCAGCTCGCGGCCTCGATCCGTGCACGCCTGCTCGAACTCGACGGCAAGCTCACCACGCGCCTCCCCGTGTACGTGCTCGTCACCAAGAGCGACCTGCTCTACGGCTTCACCGACTACTTCGACGACCTGGGCAAGGAGCAGCGTGCGCAGGTCTTCGGCTTCACGCTGCCGGCCGACGAGAACCTGCAGGTCGAGGAGAAGGGGCTTTCCACGGCCTTCCACCGCGAGTTCGCGCTGCTGCACAACCGCGTGAACGACGGCCTCATCGCGCGCATGCAGCGCGAGACCGACGGTACGCGCCGCGCGGCGATCTTCGGTTTTCCGGCGCAGTTCGGCTCCATCGGCTCGCTGCTGTCCGACCTGCTCGAACAGGTGTTCGCCGGCTCGCGCTTCGCGCAGCCGCCGTGGGTGCGCGGCGTGTACTTCACCAGCGGCACGCAGGAGGGCAGCCCGATCGACCGCGTGATGGGCAGCCTTGCGCGCAGCTTCGGCATCGAGCGCGCGATGCTTGCGCCGCAGAAGTCCAGCGGTCGCAGCTACTTCCTCACCTCGCTGCTGCGCGAAGTGGTGTTCCCCGAGCAGCGCCTCGCGGGCGCCGACGTGAAGCTGGAGCGCCGCCGCCACACGTTGCGCGTGATCGGCGTGACCGCGATGACGCTCGTCACCGTTGGCCTGCTCGCCGCCTGGGGCTACAGCACGCTGCAGAACATGAACTACCTGAAGTCGGTCGAGGCCCGTGTCGAGCCGGCCCGCCAGAACCTTGCGGCGCTGCCCGCGCGCGTGCAGAACCTGGTCGAGGTCGCCCCCGTGCTGCAGGGCCTGCGCGACATCTGGAAGACGCCCGACAACCGCCAGGGCGACGAGCCGCTGTCGATGACGCTGGGCCTGTACCAGGGCGACAAGCTCGACGCCGCCGCGATGCTCACGCACCAGCGCGCGCTCAACGACGCCTTCCTGCCGCAGATCGCCAAGCGCATCGAGGACCAGCTGCGCACCGCGCAGAAGGACAACCTCGAGTTCACGTACGAGGCGCTCAAGAGTTATTTGATGCTCTACCAGCCCGAGCACTTCGACGCCGAGGCGCTCAAGGCCTGGATCACGCTCGACTGGTCGCGCAACCTCGACCGCGGCATTCCCGAAGACCAGCGCAGGCAGCTCGAAGACCAGCTCGACGTGCTCATCGCCCAGGGCCCGCCGCGCTCGCCGCTCAAGATGGACGAGAACCTGGTGCGCAGCGTGCGCGCCGTGCTCGCGAGCTACCCGCTGGAGCAGCGCGTGTTCAGCCGCCTGAAGCGCCAGCGCGCCAGCAAGGACATTCCGGCCTTCAGCGTGGCCAACGCCACCGGCCCCTCGGGCCCGCTGGTGTTCGAGCGCATCAGCGGCAAGCCGCTGTCCGATGGCGTGCCGGGCATGTTCACCTACGACGGCTATCACAAGCGCTTCCAGAACGAAGTGACCGTGCTCACCGGCCTGCTCGCCAACGAAGACCCGTGGGTGTTGGGGCAAGACCGCAACGCCGCCGACCGGCTGCGCGACGTGGCCGCGCTCGGCGCGCTGACCGACCGCGTGCGCCGCCTCTACCTGGAGGAATACGTCAAGCAGTGGGAGGCGCTGCTCGCCGACGTGCGCCTGATCCGCGTGAGCGGGCTGGAGAAGAACATTGAGACCGCGCGCATCCTCTCGGGCGTCGATTCGCCGCTCGCGAACTTCCTGCGCGCCGTGGTCAAGCAGACCACGCTGATCCCCGCGGCCGACGCCAGCAAGGACGTGGTCAGCAAGGCCACCGAGACGGTGCGCAACACCCGCAAGGGCCTGGAGGACCTGTTCGGCAGCGACCCTGGCCGCCAGGTGGCGCCGGGCAAGCGCATCGAGAGCATCGTGGACGACCGCTTCGAGTCGCTGCGCCGCCTCGTCACCGCGGGCGGCCCCAACCAGCCCGCGCCCATCGACGACGCGCTCAAGCTCTTCAACGAGGTGTACGTGTACCTCAATGCGGTCGACACGGCGGTGAAGGGCCGCACGTCGCCGCCGCCCGGCGACGTGGCCGGCAAGCTCAAGTCCGATGCGGGCCGGCTGCCCGAGCCGGTGCGCTCGATGGTCGAGAACCTGAGCCAGGCCGGCGCCGCACAGGCCCAGGTGGCCGAGCGCGGCAACCTGAGCCAGGACCTGCGCCCGGTGGCCGAGTTCTGCGCGCGCGCCATCGCCGGCCGCTATCCCTTCGTGCAGGGCAGCAAGCGCGACGTGCTGCCCGAGGACTTCGGCCAGATGTTCGGCCCCGGCGGGTTGATGGACGACTTCTTCCAGAAGCGCCTGGCCGCCATCGTCGACACCAGCACGCGCCCGTGGCGCTACAAGCCGGTGGCCGAGCGCGGCGCCATCACCACCCAGGCGATCGCCCAGTTCGAGCGCGCCGCGCGCATCAAGGAAATCTTCTTCCGCGGCGGCGGCCGGGGCCCGTCGATGCGGCTGGATTTCAAGCCGGTGGAGATGGACGCGGGCATCACCCAGTTCATCCTTGACGTCGATGGCCAGCTCGTGAAATACGCGCACGGCCCTGTCGTGCCCATGGCCGTGCAGTGGCCCGGCCCGAAGGGCAGCAACCAGGTGCGCATCCAGGTCAGCCCGCCCTCGACCACCGGAAGTTCCGGCGCAGCGGTGGACGGGCCATGGGCCCTTTTCCGCGCGCTCGACGATGGCCAGCTCGAGGCGGGCGACGCGCCGGAGAAATTCTTCATCACCTTCCAGATCGGCGCGCGCAAGACGCGATTCGAGGTGACCACCAACAGCGTGCAGCATCCGATCCGCTTGCGCGAGCTGCGTGAGTTTTCTTGTCCGGAGGGGTTGTGAGCGAGGCTTCCTCTTCACCTTCTTCTCTCTTTGCATCGACCGCATTGCCGGGGTGGTTCGGCAAGCTGCCCGGCATGGGGGACTTTGCGCATCGCCGGCTGCCTGAGTCGTTCCGTGTGGTGTGGGACCAGTGGCTGCAGCGCGGCATGTCGCGGCTGCGGGATCGGCATGCGGACTGGACCGAGCGGTATCTGGAGGCGCCTATCTGGTGCTTTGCGCTGGGGCGGCAGGTGGCGGGGGAGCAGGCGTGGATCGGGGTGTTGATGCCTTCGGTGGATGGGGTGGGGCGGTACTTTCCGTTTGCGCTGGCCATCGAGCTCGATGCTTCAGCGCCCGGGTGTTTGCAGGGGGCGGCGCTGGCTGCTGCGTTGCGGTGGTGGGCTCATGCGACGCAGGCTGCGTTGGAAGGGCTTGATGGGGATCTGGATGCTTTGCGGTTTGATGCTGTGTTGCATCGGCTGTTTGTCGAAGGCGTTTCTTCTGATCTGCCTGAGGGGTCGGTTGAATCGCTGGACTTGCCTCCGGCGGGGGCTTCGCTCTGGTTGAGTGATCCTGCTGCGGAGCATGGGGTTCGGATGTTGAGTACCGGGTTGCCTCGGGACGAGCAGTTCGAGGCGTTGTTCCTCGGCTTTGCGGAGGAGGGGTGAGATGAGTGCCTCTCTTCGTCTTGTTTCCCGGGGCCGGGTCTCGCCCCGGCAGGCGACTTACTTTCTTTGCTTCGCCAAAGAAAGTAAGCAAAGAAAGGCGACCCCACTGTCTGCGTCCCTTCGCTTCGCTACGGGCAACCTGCGGTGCTCGCGTTTCGCGGGGTCCGCAGAACTCGCTTCGCTCAAACAGCTGCGGCCCTTATCCGCGAAACGCTCCGCTCCTCGGCGCAGCCAGAGGGGAGGAGAACCCTCCCGGGCCATTGCTTCGCTCGGCCCCCATGCGGCTGCAGGCGCTGCGCGCCTGCAGCCGCCCCCCGCCGAGCGCAGCGATGGCGCGTTCGGTTTCCAAATCCCTTCTGGCTGCGCCGAGGAGCGCAGCGGTTCGCGGATCAGGGCCCGCCCTTGTTTGAGCGAAGCGAGTTTGGGCGGGACCCCGCGAACCGCGAGCACCGCAGGTTGCCCGAAGCGAAGCGTAGGGACGCAGACAGCAGGGTCGCCTTTCTTTTGCCTACGTTTCTTTGGCGAAGCAAAGAAAAGTAGGTCGCCCGCCGGGGCGAGACCCGGCCTCGGGAAGCAAACCAAAAGCACAGTTCAAACAGGAGCCAGTCGATGACCGACTCCAACGACGACCGCACCCAGGTCCTGCCCAAAGCCGCGCAGCCGCCGACGACCGGCGACATGACCGCCACCGTCATCACCGCCGGCGCGACCCCCGTCACCAGCCCTGCCATGGGCAGCACCGAAGCCGGCCTCCTCCCCGTAGGCAGCCGCCTCGCGGAATTCGAAGTCACCAGAGTCATAGGCCAGGGCGGCTTCGGCGTCGTCTACGAGGCCTGGGACCACACCCTCGAACGCGTGGTGGCCATCAAGGAATACCTGCCAACGTCGCTATCGACAAGACAGCAGGACGGCACAGTGGTCCCCCTGTCGGAACGACACCGCGAAACCTTCGACCTCGGCATGCGCAGCTTCATCAACGAAGCGCGATTGCTGGCCCAGTTCGACCATCCGTCGCTGCTCAAGGTCTACCGCTTCTGGCAGGAGAAGGGCACCACCTACATGGTCATGCCCTTCTACCGGGGCGACACGCTGAGAGAGGCCCTGGTGGCCATCCCCGCCGGTGTCGACGAGGCATGGCTGATCCGCATCATGGACGGCGTGACGCAGGCGCTCGCGGTGATGCACAACGCCAACTGCTACCACCGCGACATCGCCCCCGACAACATCATCCTGCTCGAAGGCTCCGGGCGTCCGGTGGTGCTCGACTTCGGCGCTGCGCGCCGCGTGATCACCGACAAGACGCAGGCGATCACCGTCATCCTCAAGCCCGGCTATGCGCCCATCGAGCAGTACGCCGAGATGCCCGACATGTCGCAGGGCGCGTGGACCGACGTCTACGCACTCGCAGCCGTGATGCACGTGGCCGTATGCGGCCGCGCGCCGCCGCCGTCGGTGGCGCGGCTGCTGTCCGACAGCTACGTGCCGCTCGCGGGCAACGAGATCCTGCGCCAGCGCTACAGCACGCGGCTGCTCGAAGCCATCGATGCGGGCCTGGGCGTGCGGCCCGAGCAGCGGCCGCAGTCGATGGCCGAGCTGCGCGCGGCGCTCGATCTCGAGGTGGGGCACAGCGTCGCGCCGACGCCGCGCACGCAGCCGCCATCGGGAGCGCGGGCCACCACGAATGCCGATGCGGCGACGGTCATCGCCAGCGGCAGCAAGACCGGCAGCGGCAAGGCGCCTGCACCCGCCCCCGCCAGCGGCGGAAAGGGCAGCAGCAAGGCTGTCGCCGCACTCGCATCGGCCGCCGTCCTCGCGGCCGCGGCAGGTGGCGCCTGGTGGTGGTTCCAGGGCCGCGCAGGCGGTGAAGCGGGCAGCGGCGGCGGCAAGCAGACCGTCGCCGCCACGCCGGCCCCGCCGCCCGACACCAAGGTTGCAGAGGCACCACCTCCTGCGCCTCCACCGCCGCCGCCGCCTCCGGCCCCGCGCACCCCTGCCGAATCGCTGCAATCGCTTGCGGCCGGTGCAGCCCCGGGCTTCGACGTGACGGCCACACCGAAGAAGGCCGAGGTCGCCATCGGCAAGGACCGCCTCGCTTTCGAGGTGCGCAGCAAGCGCGAGGGCTTCGTCTACGTTTTCCTTCTGTCCAGCGGCGGCGAGATGTTCCTGCTGTTCCCGAACCTGCTCGACAAGTACAACAAGATCACCGCCGGCGGCTCGCTCTCGCTGCCGCGCGCCTCGTGGCCGATGGACGCGGGCGGCCCGGCCGGCACCGACCAGTTCGCGGTGCTCGTGAGCGAGCGCGAGCGCGATTTCAGCGCCGCCGGCGTGCAGAACGACGGCGTGTTCCCGGTGTTCCCTCTGCCGGTGCTGGCCGCGCTCGAAGCCACGCGCGGCACCGGTCCGACCCCGCTGCTGGGCAAGCCCGTGTGTGCGTCCAACACCCCGTGCAACGACGTCTATGGCGTTGCGAATTTCAAAATCGTCGAGAAGTAATCGTCTGTAGGGCGTTGGCCCCTCGGGCCGCCACCTGCTGGACAAGGAGACTTTCATGACCGCTTCACAACCGCAACAGCAGCCCGAACAGCGCCTCGCCTGCGCGCTCCGATGGGCCGTGGCCGCCGCCATTGCGTCGCTGGCGGGCTGCGCCGCACCACCGCCGGCCGCCACGGGTACCGGCGCGGCCGCGACTGACGCCGCGGGCAGCGCGACCGCCTCGCGCCCGCCACCCGCAGGCAGCAGCGTGGCCGGGCAGGCGCGCACTTTCTCTACGCAGCTCGCCACCTACACCTCGGTCGGTTTCGACTCGGTGCCGGGCTGGGCGCGCGACGATTTCTCCGAAAGCTGGCCCGCCTTCCTCGGCAGCTGCAAGGTGCTGACCGGGCGCGGTGCCGAGTGGAAAGAGGTGTGCGACCGTGCGCTGAAGGTCGACGGCAAGAGCAGCACCGCCATCCGCGGCTTCTTCGAGGGCGAGTTCTCGGCCTACCAGATCCGCGACGACGACCGCAGGCCCGACGGCGTGGTCACCGGCTACTTCGAGCCCGAGATCGCGGGCGCCCGCCAGTACGGCGCACCCTTCATCTACCCCGTCTACGGCCAGCCCGAGGACATGCTGTTCGCCGACGCGCGCAAGCTGCCCCCCGGCAGCGGCACGGTGGCGGCGCGGGTCGAGGGTCGCAACGTGGTGGTGCAGACCGGCCTCAGCACGCGCGACATGGGCGCACCGGGCCTCTATGCGCTCGACCTCTCGGCCATTTCGCGCGACACGCTCGACCGCAAGGTGCGCCTGCGGGTCGAGGGCAAGCAGCTGCTGCCGTACTACACGCGCGAAGAGATCGAGACCAAGGGCGCGCCCAACGCCAAGGTGCTGGCCTTCGTGAGCAGCGCTACCGCGCTGTACGAAATGCAGATCCAGGGCTCGGGCCGCATCAGGATGGCCAACGGCGACATCGTGCGCGTCGCCTACGCCGAGCAGAACGGCCAACCCTTCCGCCCGACGCTGGCGCAGGCCTCCAACGGCAAGCCGCGCAGCCCGGTGAAGGTGCGCGGCTCGTCCATCGAGCTGCAGTTGGACGACGGCGACGAGGACGACACCGGTGCCGTCGACAGCGGCACCATCCGCACGCGCGGCTTCACGCTCGTGCGGCCGGTGGCCAGCGGCCCGGTCGTCGTGCCGGGGCGGCGCGCGGCTGGCGCGGTGAGCGGCTCGGGCATCAAGGACCCGAGCTACGTGTTCTTCAAGGAATCGATCTCGCCGGTGGGCGGGCCGGTGGGCGCCTTCGGCGTGCCGCTGTCGGCGGGACGTTCGATTGCGGTCGATCCGCGCAGCACACCGCTGGGCTACCCGGTGTTCGTGTCGACGCGCACGCCCGGCAGCGGCGCGCCGATGCAGCGCCTGACCATCGCGCAGGACACCGGCGGCGCCATCCGCGGCGCGGTGCGGGCCGACTATTTCTTCGGCAACGGCCAGCAGGCCGCGACCAACGCGCGCCGCATGAAGGAGCGCGGGCAGCTGTGGATTCTTCTGCCGCGCGGCCTCGCCGTGGCGCAGGCCGCGGTGTCGTCGGCTATCCGCACGCGCGGCGGGGCGGTGGGGGCGAACCTGCCGCAGTGCCTTGTGCCCTCGGAAGGCAGCTGCGTCGACGATTAGTCATGTCTGCCCCCCGGCTTTTCACTCGCTGCGCTCGTGTAACTCCACCCCCCGGGGGGGAGGCGCGGCTCGCCTTGGGGCGGCCCGGCGGCGGCCGCTGAACTCATGCAGGAGACGTTGTCGTCCGCGGAGAGCAGCGAACTCGTCCGCCTCTGGCGGCGCAGGCAGACGCTGTCCCCGGGCGAGATGGGCGCCATGTACCGCATCGTCGGCGAGGCGCTGGTGGCCTGCAATCCGCCCGAGCTGCAGGTGCTGGGCGAGGGCCGGCAGGAGCTGGTGGCGCAGTTCATCTACGTGAAGGTGCTGCGGCTCGATGCCGACCCCGACGAGGCCGACGAGCGCGCGGGCCACAGCGCGCCGTCCACCGCCTTCGCGCTGTGCGCCTACTTCCGCCGCTACCTCATCGACTGCACGCGCGCCAGCTCGTTTCGCCGCAAGCTCTCCATCGGCGACCAGATCACCGAGGCGCAGCTCGAGGACGAGATCGGTGCCGGCGAAGACCTCGACGGTTGCCTGGCCGAACACGGCCTGAGCGCGCAGGGCGTGCAGCTTGCCGCGCGCGCCTTCATCGCCGAGCTGCCCGAGCCCGAGCGCCTGCTGCTGTGCGAGGGCTTCGGCAAGGAGGCCGAGGGCGGGCTGTCGGGCATCGCCTCGCGCCATGCCATTGCGTCGTACCACTACCGTGCGGGGCGGCTGGGCCTCGTGCACAAGCGCGAGGGGCTGACCGCGGACTACGCCAGGACCCGGCTCGGCGGCTGGCTCCAGCAGACGCTGGGCATCGCCATCGAGCCCGACAACATGGCCGTGATCCTGCAGGTTTTCAAAATCCTCGGTGCTGAAGCGTCTTATGCCTGAAGACATAGCCATTCAGGAACAGATGCCATGACCCACGACCTCTGGCCCCCGCTCAGCGTGATCCGCCACGCGTTCGAAACGGGCGCGGCCGTGCCCGACGACGCGTCGCCGCCCGGCATGGCCACCGTGGCCATGCCGGGCTCGTCCCCCGGAACGGGCGCCGAACCCGTTGCTGCAGCCGCTGCATCCGACCTGCTGCTGCCCCTCACCGATCTGGCCCGGCGCCGCGAGGCTGTCGCCCAGCGTGCCTTCCCGGCGCGCTGGGCGCCGGGCCGCCTCGTCAGCGTGGTGCACGAGGGGCGGCTGCTCGGCGTGCTGCTCGACCGCCGCATCCACGGCGAACTCTGGCAAGGCTGGATGGCCGCTGGCGAGGCCGACTGGGCATCTGCCTTCGACGTGCTGCTGGAGCCCGAGGACGAGCCCTTCGAGCCGATGTTCGGCGTGATCCAGGCCTGGAACGTGCTCACGCTCGAGCCGAGCCCGCAGCTGTGCGCGCGCGTGCAGGGCGAGGTGTCGGCCACGCGTCTCGCCGCTATCCGCGCGGTGCACGACGAGTGGGCCGCGCACGCCCCGCTGGCCATTGCGCCCGAACCGGGGCGCATCGCGCTGCGCAGCGTGGGCGGGGTGTTCTCGGTGCTGTCGGGCACGCCGCTCGGTCCGCAGGACCCGCGTGCCGACTACCAGGCGCTGTACCGCGACGCGGGCCTGCGGCTTGGGGCGGCGCTGGCGCGGCCGCAGGGCGATGCATCGGCTTCCTCGCCTTCTTCTTCATCTTCGCGTGCGCAGCCGCAGTCCCGGCCGGAAGACGGCTGGTGGGGCAGCATCCGCCGCTGGTTCGGCGCGGAAGGCTGGGCGCGCCCGGCCTTCGCGGTGCTGGCGCTGTTCGTGGTGATCCAGAACATCGGGGTGCTGGGCGGCCGCGATGCGTCCGAGGAAGACGAGGTGCGATTCCGCGCCGTGCCTGCCGCACCTGCGCCGACGCGGGCCGACCTCGTGGTGCGTTGGAAATCCGGCATACGCATGGACGAGGCCGACCGGCTGCTGCAGTCGATCTCGGCCGATGTGGTGGGCGGGCCGGGCGGCGAGGGCGCGTGGCGCCTCCGGGTGCCGGAGCCCGTCGATGCGCTGGCGGTGCTCGCGGCTTCGCCGCTGGTCGAGTCGGCCGGGCCGGCCACGGGGCAGCGGCCATGAGTCGCATCGTGCATTTCTCTTTCTCCCTCCCCCACTGGGGGAGGGCCGGGGTGGGGGCCGGCGGCGTATCCGACGGGCCCTCTGCCCGCCCCCATCCCAGCCTACCCC